>CAYVUX010000007.1:1041-6488 GCA_964455075.1 uncultured Desulfobacteraceae bacterium
TACCCTTCGAAACGGCGCGGCCCGTTTCCGCGTTCCATCCGGCTTGCACGGACCGGCATGTCGCGGGGCAAGGCGCGAAATCGTTCAAAGGCACTCCGAAGGCCGGGGGAGACCAGGCATGCCTTCCCCGACGCGTCCATGCGGACAGGAGATGCAGCTCCGGCGATTGCGCCGGTACGGGCTCTCCCCTCTAAACCTGAAAGATCGATGCCCCTTTCATTGCGGGCGCCTCTCTGCGGACACATGGATTTCGCGAATCGTGAAGTTAACCTGCTCCTCCCTCAGGCAAGCGAACGACGAGGACCGGTTTGGAACATCGGCGAAGCACTCTTCTCGAGGTGCTTCCCATCATGGTGTCTCCAATGCCGCCGTGGCCATGGGTGCCCATCACTACCAGGTCGCAATCGCATTTCCTGACCTGTTTCAAAATTTCTTCCACGGGGTTGCCCACCTCGACAACAACCCGCTCTGTAACAAAGTCGCACGCAGGGGTATCGCGGTTCACGTCGTTGCAGAATTTTTCCAGGCGCTCCTGGATTATATCCAGCACTTTTTGCTGGTTGGATTTGCGGAGCTCCCCCCACTTCTTCTCCCCAATGATGTTCATCACCAGGCTGTCGGCAAAAGGCGACATCTCCTGCAGGACATGCAGGACCGTGATATTCGCGCCAAATCGGTTCGCAATGGCCGCGGCATATCCAAAGGCGTAGCGGGCATTCTCGGAAAGGTCGGTGGTATAAAGGATCTTCTTGATATCGGGAATGACTGTTGGGATCATGCTCAAACCTCCAGCAAAGGATTTTTCGGGCCCCGTCGAGCCATGAAATGATACGGCGGGCGGCACTTTCCGCTTCCGGAATACGCTTAGAGCCCATGTAGAAGAGAAGGCCCTGAAACCCCCAAGCCCCCGGACGCCCCTGAACAAGCTCCGCAACCAGGCAGGATGACCCCACACGCCGGAAACGTCCGTTCAGGGAAACGAGCTTCTCACTGTCCGGCCGCTTCGAACGCCGGGTCTCCCGGGGGTCTCCCGGTAGTCCCCCACTTACTTCACCAAGGTATTCGCCAGGAAAAGGATGGACTCGGGCCACAGGATTACCGCGATGAGACCCAGCTCCATGAGCCGCCAGAACGGGAACGCCCCCCAGTAGATGTCCCCCGTGGAAACCTCGGGGGGCGCCACTCCTTTTAGATAAAAGAGGGCATACCCGAAAGGCGGTGTGAGAAAGCTGTCCTGGAGCATCACGGCGATGGTGACCACGAACCAGACCATGTCAAAGCCCAGCTCCTGTGCAATGGGAAGGAACAGCGGAAAACAGATCATGATGATTCCAATCCAATCCAGAAACATTCCGAGAAAGAAGAGGAGCACCATCATGACCACAAACGTTCCCCACTTGCCGAACCCGAACGCAAAAATAAAGCTCTTGACGACCATGCCGCCGCCGGATCCCATGAAAACGCCTGCAAAACAGCCTGCGCCCACCAGGATGATGATCACCATGGACGAGGTCTTAGCCGTGTTGATCACCGCATTGTAAAGTCCCCGCCAGGAAAATTTGCCGTAGACGAGCGTCATCATGAATGCCAGAAATGCACCCACACCCGCCGCTTCGGTGGGCGTGGCGATGCCGGCGAAAATCGAACCCAGCACGCCCAGGATCAGAATCATCGGGGGGACGAGGGATTTCATGACCATGAAAATGAGCTGCTTGCCGGAGACCGCGTCCCTTTCCTCCCTGGTCAGAGGCGGACCGTCCTGCGGCCTGAAAAAACAGCGGACCAGGATATACCCTATATAGAGAAAAGACAGGATGATACCGGGAGCAATGGCTCCCGCAAAAAGCTTCCCCACGGAAAGCGCGGACTGGTCGGCCATGACCACGAGCATGATGCTGGGGGGGATGAGGATCCCGAGCGTTCCTCCCGCGCACACGGCTCCCGAGGCGAGCCTCTTGTTGTACCCGTACTTGAGCATCACGGGCATGGAGAGGAGTCCCATGGTCACCACCGAGGCGCCGATAATGCCGGTGCACGCCCCGAACAAAGTAGACACCACGACCACCGCGATGGCCACTCCTCCGCGTATGGGTCCGAAAACGTGGCGCATGGTATCGAACAGATCTTCGGCCACCCCGGACTGATCCAGCATCTGGGCCATGAAGATAAACAGGGGAATGCACACGAGGATGTAATTGTCCATGACCCCGTAGGTGCGGTTCAGGAACAAGTAGAAGACCGACGACCCCCAGCCCAGGTATCCGAAGATTACCGCCAGACCGCCGAGCACAAAGGCGAGAGGATGCCCCAGGAAGAGCCCGATCAAAAGACCTGCGAACATGCCGATGGTGATAAATTCTGCACTCATATTTCCTCTCCCCTAACCGCCTGCGTGACACTTCGGATGAGGTTGGCCAACCCTTGAATCAGCAGGAGCGCGAAGGTTATAGGAATCACGGTCTTCACCTCCGGAACCACGGGCAACGCCGCGGAATCGCTTGTCTCGCCAATCAACCATGAGGTCTTGGCAAACGAAATCCCCAGGTAAAAACCGATGGTGCAAAACGGAAAGAAAAACACGAGGTAGGTGAAAATATCCATCAGCCCCCGCACCCTTGCAGAGAACTTCTGATAAATGATGTCGATGTTCACGTGGGCTTTATGGCGCAGGGTGTATGCCGCAACCAACATAAAATGCGGGCCGTAGATAAAATTGGTCACCTCCGTGGACCATATGTGGGGCGCGCCGAAAAACCTCCTCGATACCACCTCAAACACCACCACGACGGTCAGCGGGAGAATCAGCCAGGCAAAGATTCGCCCGGACCATTCGCTGATGAGCTCCAGGCCATTTAAGAACGACTTGAGTCGCATCGAAGTTCCTTTCCTTACGGGATAGGGTCGTGCGCGGCGTCCATCGGAACTCGGTTCGGTCCGCTATGGGCGCCGCGCCCTTGAGGCAAAACCTCAACGCATGAACCGGACCGCCTCTGTACCTTGGGGCCTCGGAGGCGGTCCGTCCACGTCGGTCTAGTCAAACCCCATCTTTTTCAGCTCGGCCTGGACCTCGTCCACATAGCTCGGGTGGAACCCGAAGCCGAACCGTTCGGTCATTTCTCTCCAATCCTTGTACTCATCCAGGTAGTCCATCATGGAGTTCACGATCTTGGCGAAGAGCTTGTCCTTCTGAATGGCCTGAATGATGTATTCGCCCACCAGCTTATCCAGCTTGTCAAGGCTCTCGTCATCGATTTGAACGACCTCCGTCCCAGCCTTTTTGAACTTGGGAATGGCCCTTGCGGCATCCGCTTCGTAAAAGGCCAGGCTGTCCATAGCGGCCGCCTTGGCCGCTATTTTGAACATGCTCTGGTAATGTTTGGGAAGCTTGTTCCACGCATCCAGATTCACCATCACGCCCACCTGGGTACACGGCTGGAACCAGCCCGGCACGGACCAGTACTTGGTAATTTCGGCAAAGCCCATCTCCCAGTCGATGCCGGGCGCACTGAACTCGGCTCCGTCCAGGGTCCCCCTTTCCACACCCAGGTAGATCTCGCCTCCGGGGATCTTGAGGGGAGAGCCGCCGATTTTATCCAGCACCCAGATGGTGGACCGGGCCGGGGTACGCAGCTTTTTGCCCTTGTAGTCGTCGATCGACTGGATGGGCCCTGTCTTTTCCGTGGTGCGGAATCCGGACTCCATGGGAGTAAAACCCAGGTTGAAGTAGGTCATGTTAAACTGCTTGAAGGCCTCCTGGTACAACTCGAGGCCTCCGTACTCGTAATACCAGACCACGTAGTCCATGTTGGTCATGCCGAACGGCACGGAACCCAGAAAGTCAAACGCCGGGTGCTTGCTCACCCAGTAGCTGGGCCAATCGCCGACTGCCTCCACCACGCCCTTGCTGCATGCGTCGAAATACTCGAAGGCACCCATCAGGGATCCGGAGGGGAACCAATCGATCTTGAAATCCCCTTCTGTCATTTCGTCGAGGTATTGAATCAGCTCCTTGTCGCCATGGTAGAGGTTGATGGCGGGAGTCCACGTGCTTCCCATTCTCCACTTAACCTTGGGGCCGGCAAGGGCCGTGGACCCCATCGCCAGCACCACGGCTATGGCAGCTACCATGAAACACATCGTAATCTTTCTCATTTGTTCCCTCCTTCACATAAGAGTGAATGCTGCGAATGCGTTGCCACGAAAGATTCGAAAAATCCTGCTGCTAAACCGATCACCCCCTTTCTTCACTCGGCCTCATGCCGCCATGAGGGGACCGCATCCCGCCCCGCCCATTCTGCGGCGGAAAAGCCGCAGGCACCCCGTTTCGGCCGTCCTTTGCGAGACCTTTGCGGTTCCTGCGAATCGTCTCCGAACCGGACTATGAGAGTCCGTTGTTCGAACAAATCCTCCCCACCACGTACGGGCCTTCCGGAACCACGACCGCGTTGGGATGGGTCTTCAGCAGGTCGTCTACGACGGCCTGAACATCCTCGATCTTCTCGGCGCCCGTATTTTCGAGATCCCCGCGGGTGAGTCCCGGAGCGTATATGTAAACAGAGCCTGCATGATCGAGTGCCTGATAAATGTTCTGGGCGCACCACTGATCGATGACAAAATCTTCCGGATCACAGTATCCTTCAAAGAACTCCCGGGGGCTGCACACGGAACGGATGATCCCGCTGAACTCCGGACTCCCCAGCCCTTCCCGGCATTCGCAAGCCACCACGACGGCGCCACCCTTCTTCAGGATGTTCCTGGCGCAGATCAGGGCCTTGCTGATCTGGTAGAAGGTCGCGTCCAGAGGATATCCCCCGCCCGAGGTGATCACCATATCCGCGGGCTCATCCAACCCGACCACCGAGTGGTTTTGAACCATGTCGCAACCCGTCCGGTGGGCACTGTCAAAGTGGCCGGCAAATACCCCGGCGATCTTTCTTTGTTTGTTGATCACCACGTTGACGAGGAAATCCGCTCCCACCCGTTCTGCAATCCGGATCCCGTATTCATGAAAAGGATTCCCGTCGAGCACACAGTTGGTCACCTTTGGATGCGCGATCATCCCATAGGAATGCATGAATTTCATGGTTTCAAAGCTGGAAATCCCGGGCAGAACGGCCTTTCGCCCCCCGGAGTACCCGGCATAAAAATGGGGCTCAATCAAACCGGTCAAAATCTTCAAGTCCGCATCGAGGTAGTGCCTGTTGATTTCGATGGGAGCCCCATCAATGTCATCCACTTTTCGGTACTCTTCGGGCTCTCGGCAATAGTGATTCACGATGGAATAATTGCCGACGATCTCCGCGCCCACCATGGATTCCAATTCAGCACCCAGGTTGGGCCTGTGCATCCCGGTCGCGATGAGTATGGTGATTTTGTCTCTGGGAATTCCGCTCTCTTCCAGGGTGGCAAGGAGAGGAGGAAGGATTGTTTTATTGGGGACGGGGCGG
>CAYVUX010000007.1:6498-20378 GCA_964455075.1 uncultured Desulfobacteraceae bacterium
CGGCGGCAATCCGCTCGCCGGCCAGTTCGCTTAGCTCTTCGGCAATGTTGGCCCGGTGCAGCCCGGTGGCGACGAGGATTGTGATGTCGTCTTTTCCTATGCCGCAGGAGGCCAGCATGCGCAAAAGCGGCCCCAGAATTATCCTGTTCGGGACGGGGCGGGTGATGTCGGAAATGACCACGCAAGCGCTCTCCCTTCCCAGCGCAAGCGTTGCCAGCGGCGGGCTGCCTACAGGATGGGAAAGGGCCTCGGAAACGGCTGCATGAGCATCCGGCAAGGAAACCATCTCCTCCATTTCAAGAATCTTCACCTGCGCGGGGACTTCAATCTCAAGCGCACCTTCCCCGCACAACAGACCTACTTTCATGGAATCGACCTTTCGAGATCTTTCTGCGTCTCAGGACAAAGACAAAACCTACTGTCGATTTCCGAGCCTTTTGGGCTCAAGACTTTGCTGCATCCCAGGTCCCGGAAATCATGGAAAAACGCCCCGTTTAGCCCCATCCGATGCATAAGGCTCGGATGCTGATCGCTCGAAACCTATCACGCATTTCTGCGTTTGATCCGCCTCAGGAAGACTCTTTTTTCAATAGAATACTCCTTGTTCTTCTACCCGCTTCGTGAATGGGCGCCGGGCCGCACCTTTTTGCATCCTTCCGGACATTTCCGCCATTCTTGGTAAGACCAATACAATCTTTTGCCAATACTTGTCAAGGACAATTTTTTTGCTGCGCGGACCCTTGTTCCAAGCTCCAGCATCCATACCATAAAAACAAAAGGGCACAATACTCTTGATTAACTATAATTTTTCATAAGACAGATAGAGAATTGGCGACGAGCTTTGTCTTTATCATAAACTGCTTAAAACACTTGCCTTCCCATCTCTTTTCTGGTATAACCACTTTAATTTAACACGAAAAGGAAATCTCTCATGTTTGAAAAGATTTCGCCGAGAAAGATCTCAGACGAGATTATCGAGCAATTCAAAGCGCTTCTGAACAGCGGGGAACTCAAGCCGGGAGACGAATTGCCGTCCGAACGCGAACTGGCACGTCTGATCGGGGTGAGCCGCCCTCCCCTGAGAGAAGCTCTGAACGCGCTGCATGCCATGGGTTTCGTCGAAATCCGGCCACGACGAAAAGTCATTGTGAAGTCCCTTGTCGAGAAGTCCCTGGAGGATCCCCTGCTTGCACTCATTGCCAGTGATATCAACAAGCTTTTCGAGCTCCTCGAGATTCGACGGGCCATGGAGAGCTGGGCTGCCTACAAGGCGGCGCAGAGAGCCACCCCCGCGGACCTCGAAAAATTGGAAGCCATCTTGCTCCACGACCAGGAGAACCTGAAACAAAACAGAGAAGATGCCAAAACGGATGCGGACCTTCACGTGGCCATTTCGCTGGCCAGCCACAATACCCTCTTTTCCCATCTCATGGCTTCCTGTTATCACCTTCTCTGGGATACGCAACGCATGTCCCGGGAACGGATTTTTCGGAAAGAGGAAAATCGCAAACTCATCGGCGAACAACACCGGAAAGTCATCCAGGCCATCAAAGATCATGATCCCGACAAGGCAAGCAGGGAGGCAAGAAGGCACATCGACTTTGTAGAGCAGGAAATGAGGAGGATCATCTCCGAGGACCGTTTCGAAATCGATTCCCGGCAACCCCTTTCTGATGTTTCTTCTCCCGAGCGGTGATCGACCTGCAGCCGCGGTGCACGCCAGTATCTCTTGCGTCTTTTTCTGTTCCTCGCCCGGCCGAGGGCGGCCGTCCAAGCTCCGGATTCAACAGGTTCGCCTGAACCCCGCTTTTCCCGGCTTCAAACCATAAATGGCCTTTCTTTATTCCGCCTATCAGGATGATTCAGAACCCGCCCTTCGGGGGCGAGCCCAGGGATTCCCGACAACTATGCCTGTCCGCCGGAGAGGAACAAATCTCGAAGGTTAGAGGAGCCCCCCAATGCGAACCCGTTTGTTCATTTTAGAAACCCTCGGTTGCCCGAACAACCTTTTTGGATAAGCACTCGATGGGCATTCTCTAATAGGTGAGCACCATGCCCCCGTCAAACAGGAGATCTCCGCCGACAAGATAGTTTGAAAATCGCGAAAAACCAAATATGAACAGATTGGCCACTTCTATCGGAGACATCATCTCTTTCACCCTGGAGCGTCCCATCATCACGTCCCTCACGACCTCTTCGGGGGTGATCCCCCGTTGTTCGGCCTGGGCGGGAATCTGATTCAGAGCCAAAGGCGTCTTGATGAATCCGGTGCTCACGGAGAATGCACGGATCTTCCCATCTCCTTCGGCGGCGATGGATTGGGTCAGGGCCCGAAGGCCGAACTTCGTGATATTGTAGACGGGCTTGTTTTTTGTGCAGATGTGGGCATGGACAGAAGCCATATTTCCAATGGCGCCCTTGCCGTCGCTGCTTTTCTTCATGTGGGGGATGGCAAGCTTGGAGAGATAGAAGGGCGCCCTGAGCATGATCCTCTGCATCAAATCGTACTTCTCCATGGGGAAATTCTCTATGGCATCAATGTGCTGTATGCCGGCAATATTGGCGAGGAACTTGACGGTTCCTTGTTTCGCGGCTTCCTTGACCGCAGACTCGATGTCATCATCCTTGCACAGGTCGGCTTTGACGAAGATCATCTCACCTCCCATTTCCCGGGCCATCTGCAGGGTCTTCCCGCCTTCCTCTTCATTGATATCCAGTCCTACGGTCAGGAGTCCGTTCGCTGCCGCTGCAACCGCCGTTGCCCTCCCGATGCCGGTTCCGGCCCCGCTCACTATACACACATTCCCCTTTTGAAAATGGGCGCCTTCAACAATGAGGATGTCCTCGCGCTTGATCACAGGCTCCTTGATCTCCATAGATGTCTCCTCTTCTCCCCGAACGAGTCATCACGCTTCTCTCAGGGCGCTGAAGTTCTACGATACGCCCGCAGCCCGAAAACATCTCTTCCCATACCAGCAAATTCCGGACCACCAGCTGGTGAGACTCCGGATAGGACCGGGGCAAAACCCTCTTATTCCGGGATCATTCCTGCAGCATAATCTATTTTACCGCTTGTCCGGATACCGGATCAACGGATTTTCCTTGCCAACCCGGCGAAAAATGGGCTAAGAAATGTATCACGATGGATACATGTAGACCTGGAGACACAAGAAGGAGCCCGAAAAGGACGCCAATGCCTTCCCGGAAGGAGAACCATCCGTTGTCATGTGAAAAACGTCCCGGGAGAAAGGCTGTGGAGGATCTCGCCTGCCGGCTGGAGCTCTACGAGATGATTTTCGAAAGCATCAACCACGGGGTGATGATCACGGATGCCGAGGGCTACATCACTTTTTTCAACAAACCTTACGGAAAATTCCTGGGTCTCCGACCGGAGGAACAGATCGGAAAACACGTCACCGAAGTCATTGAGAATACCCGGATGCATATCGTTGCCAAAACCGGAAAACCGGAGATCAACCAGTCCCAGCGTATCCAGGGGCAGAATATGGTTGTCCAGAGAATTCCCATCCTCAAAGACGGCAAAGTAGTAGCCGTCTTCGGGCAGGTCATGTTCAAGGACGTCCAGGACGTGGGAAAATTGGCCAGGCAACTGTCCCTGCTCGAATCCAAGGTGGAGTTCTACGAACAGGAACTTCTCACTCTGCGCTCCACCCGGTACACGCTGGACAGCATCATCGGAGTCAGCGAGCAAATCACCGCTCTCAAGGAGGAGGCCCTGAAAGCGGCGGCCACGGCTTTTCCCGTGTTGATCCTGGGGGAGAGCGGCACCGGCAAAGAGCTTTTTGCTCAGGCAATCCATCATGCCAGTCCCAGGAGGCTCTACCCCTTTGTCCGCATCAACTGCGCGGCCATTCCCAAGGACCTCCTGGAGTCGGAATTGTTCGGCTACGAGAAGGGGGCCTTTACCGGAGCGAAGTCCGGCGGAAAGCCCGGAAAATTCGAGTTGGCACGCCGCGGCACCGTATTCCTCGACGAGGTGGGGGACCTTCCCCTCGAAATGCAACCCAAGCTGCTGCGCGTCCTGGAAGAGAAGGAATTCGAACGTATCGGAGGGACCCGGGTCATCAAGGCCGATTTCCGACTGATTTCCGCCAGCAACCAAAACCTGGAGGATATTATGGAAAAAGGCGGGTTTCGCAATGACTTCTTCTACCGGCTCAACGTCATCCCCCTCCACATCCCCCCGCTCAGGGAGCGGCCCGACGACATTCTTCCCCTTGCCCGTCATCTGCTCCGACAAATCGCCGAAAACTCGCCGGTCCCTGACATCGCGCTCACGCGGGCGGCAGAAACTGCATTGACCGCATACCCCTGGCCGGGCAATGTCCGGGAACTCCTCAATATTCTGGAACGAACCTGGTCATCCGTACAAGGGCATGCCATTCGCGTGAACGACCTCCCTTTCCACATAAGAAAATCAAAAAAGGGAGGCGCCCGGAAGGGGAAGAGAACCCTCAAGACGCTTCAGGCCGAAAATGAAAAAGAGGCCATCCTCGACGCCCTGGAACAAACGGGCTACAACAAAGCCCAGGCGGCAAGAAGCCTGGGGATACACAGAACCCTTTTGTACAAAAAAATAAGAAGGCTCGGGTTGCCCTTAAAGGGCGCAACTCCCCAAACACCCCCGAACCCCTCCTCGTGACTCGCGTTTGGTTTCGCGGGCGCCATCCTCCGGGCCCTAAGACGCGACATGCCGACCCTCAACCCTTCCGGTTCTTGTGATCCGCTGAAAGTGGGCCTCAAAACGTATTTGATCCGGGGGAGACCACCGATGCGGAAGCCTTTTGTCCCGTTAGCTCTCCGGCCGGCCCCTGAATCGTGATGGTCGCCCCGCAAGCCTTGCACCTGAAGCTGGCGGTGTTCCCTTCCAGGTGCTCCGTCTTTATGCTGTACTGCTTCCCACACCCTTTGCATGAAACGATCATAGAAAAACCTCCTTCTCATCCCGTTTGCATTCCAGGATGCGCCGGCAGGCGGGGGCCTCCGCGCGTAGCACTCGAATATACCCTTCCCCGGGCATCCCCCAAAACACCCCATCTCCGACTTGGAGACTTGCATATACCCGACTTCTATCCCCCGTACATACAGGTGGAGGGCTCCACCGATCGTCCTCGGTCTTCACACAGAATCTTGTGTGTCCCCTCTCGGCCGGCAGAACCCAGTCCGGGACCGGCCCTCGAAAGTTTTTGCCATATCGCGGGATCGTTACGGGACGCCTTCCTTTTCTTCGCACCCTTCGGGCGGGGTCCCGGGTTCGCAATTCCTTTTTCATGCTCGAATATCAATCCTCGAAATACTCAGCACATTGCCGCAGCTTATCCTCCCAGCGGGCCCGCCTCCCTGGACATTGAGATCCGCCTCAGGCGAAAACATTCTTCAAAGGTCTGATCGCAAGACCCTTCCGCGTAAACGTAGCATGTTTGCTACATGCATCTCTTTTGAAACAGTTCGGGGCCGAGAGAAATCTTCCTGGTCAGCAATGCTTCCGCCCCAGTGCCCGCCGATCACCCGTCGGACAAGGCCTTCATGGCCCAGATGCTTCGGGCCGCGGTCCTCCCCGTCTCCCTGTCCCGCCGCGTACACAAGGGTGAGATTCCGGGGTCTTCCGCTCTGGAGGAAGGCTCTTTCCAGCTCGACGGCAATCTCCTCGGCAAATCCGATTCCCACGAACCCCCCTGTCGCCACAGTGTCTCCGTCGCGGATGACTCGGACCGCCTCCTCGGCTGAAACGATTTTCCCTCTTTTTTCCTGCCGAAAACGATCAGGGGAAAGCGCCGGATGACTCATGGACCGGATCGAGTCAGGACGATTTTCCATCGTGTCTCCCCTCCTTTGTGATAGGTGGAAAAGATAGTCTCTCCGGACATTTTCGTGGAAACGCGGTTGGGATCGGCAGACCCAAGTCATGAAGCCTCGCTCTTTTCGATCACGCCGGGCTACAAGACCCAAAAGTCTTGTTCCCGACTGCCTTTTTTGGAGGTCTCTTTTCAGACAGGGTCCGATTTGATGGCAAGAGCGCCAGAACCGTGCCAAAGTCATCAGTGGGACCCCGGCACGGTGAAAGCCATCATTGTCCTCGAAACGCATGAGGCGGCAAGAGGGCGCACGCGAAGGCCTTGGTGCAGGCAGGAAAAAACGCACTCCCCGTCCCGGGCCGCGTAATGGTCTCTCGATGATGTGGAAAGCGGGCAGCGCTATAATTTGGGTGGGCTGACGACGGCTCGGCCGTCCACAACGATGGCCCCTTCCTGGTTTTTGCAGTAGATCCTGAGGACCACCCGATTGCGCGGTCCATGGATTTCCGCCACCTCGACGACCGCGGTGACCGTATCTCCGATTCGGACCGGGGCCTTAAAATCGAGCTCTTGCCGGATGTAGACCGTCCCGGGCCCCGGCAAGCGGTTCCCGATCACCGTGGAAATGAAGCCTCCGATCAGCATGCCATGGGCGATCCGCGTTTTAAAAAAGGTTCCCCGGGCATATTCTTCGTTGGTGTGCACGGGATTGGCGTCCCCGGTCACGCCGGCATAAAGATAGATGTCCGCCTCGGAAACCGTCTTGGAAAACGTGGCCGTGTCTCCGGGTTGAAGCTCTTGTATCGTCTTTCCGATCATCCCAACGCCTCCTTGTGGATTCTTTACCCGTACATGATACAGGTCCTTGAAATTCTTTCAACGAGTCCCTGCAATCCCGGAAGTTGCCCTCAGGCGATTCCTATCCTTTGAGCGCCCCTCTTTGCAGGGAATATGAAAACCCCCTTCCCTTGCGTCCGGTTTGAAGCCAACAAAAAAGCCTTCCTTACTGCATAGGCAGAATCCTGCACAGTGTTCCCAAGTTTTTTCGGGCGAGATTGACACCCGCAATGCGGACACTTATATTGCTCTCCAATAGCCCCGAGGCCGGGAGCCGGACTGCAGGCAGGAGTCGGTATAAAACGGGCACTATTCATGAAGAAACCAAGGACGCCGGGTTCGAGGCCACCCCAAACTATGCCCCCACACCATTATCGAAACCCCATATTCCTTTTCCCGCTTTTTCTTCTGTTTTTCGTGATCTTTCCGGTTCCCAAAGCATCTGGAGCGGCTACAGCGGAAATCGAAACCGTTCATTCGCGGGACCTTTATGCTCCGGGGGAAACCTGTTCCCTCAGGTTTCACATCCGGATTTCTCCCTCCTGGTTCCTGCACGGTCCGGAAGCCGGCGATGAGGGAATGATTCCTACGACGCTGTCTCTGGATTCTCCGGCCTGGCTCCGCGTGGTCGAGATATCTTATCCGGCAACGACATCAAAAGACTTTGAATACACCCCGGATCCGGTAGAGGTCTATTCCGGCGAGATCGAGATCGGGGTAGAGGTCGCCCTGAAAGAGAGTGCGCCCCTGGGGCGCCACACCATACCGGGGCGCCTCGCCTACCAGGCGTGCTCTGAAGCATCCTGCCTTCCCCCGGAAAAGATCCCTTTTTCTCTCACGCTGGAGGTATCGGAGCATGAGTCCTCTCAACGCCCGGAGGACACCCAGACCATGCAAGCCCCCGCGGCATCGGACCGGGCCCCCGGAGACGGCCTCGGAGCAGGCCTCTGGCTCACGCTTTTCGCCGTGTTTCTCGGAGGGCTGGCCCTGAATCTCACTCCATGCATCTATCCGCTCATCCCGATTACGGTGTCCTACTTCGGCGGAAGAAGCGGGCAAATGAGGGGACGAGCGATGATCCACGGGGTGCTCTATATCATCGGGCTCGGGACAACCAATTCCGTCCTGGGGGTCGCCGCAAGCCTTTCGGGAGGCATGCTGGGCGCCGCCCTCCAGCACCCCGGCGTGCTTATTGCGGTAGCGGGCATTCTCGTCTTGCTCGCCTTGAGCTTCTTCGGACTTTGGGAGCTGCGGCCTCCCGCCGGCATTACCCGAATCGGCTCAAAGAGCTTCGGAGGCTATTTCGGCACCTTCTTCATGGGTCTCACCCTGGGGATTGTGGCCGCCCCCTGCCTGGGGCCGTTTATCCTGGGCCTGCTGACATACGTGGGCCAGAGGGGAGATCCGGCCTTGGGATTTCTCCTGTTCTTTGTGTTGAGCATCGGACTCGGCCTTCCACTGGCGGTCCTTGCGGTCTTTTCCGGAGCGCTGGAAAAGCTCCCTCGTTCAGGGCAGTGGATGGTATGGATCCGCAAGGCCCTGGGCTGGATCCTCATCATCATGGCCGCATACATGATCCGGCCGCTTTTCCCGTCGCCCTCCTTTGAACGAACGGTCTTTGCTGCCATTCTGGCCGGGGCGGGACTGCACCTGGGCTTCCTGGAGACGTACCGCGATACGAGAGGCCTGCGCGTGTCCGTCCAAAGAATCCTGGGCATCCTGCTATTCCTCGGAGCCCTATGGGCATTGCTTGTGCCCCATCAGAGGGACGGAGTCCGGTGGCAACCCTACAGTTCCTCCACCCTCGAGAGCGCGCTTGAAAGCGGCAAACCCGTAATCCTGGATTTTTATGCGGACTGGTGCCTTCCATGCGTCGCCATGGAGAAAGAGGTATTCTCGGATCCGGGTGTGGCGGCGTTGAGTCGCGAGGTCATTGCCATTCGGGCGGACCTGACCACGAAGCGGCAGGAGCATCAGGAGCTCCGGGAACGTTTCGGTGTAAAGGGAGTGCCTACCATTGTTTTTTTCAACCACCGGGGGGAACGAATTCCTCGCCTGCGGGCGGAGACGTATCTGTCCAAACAGACCTTCCTTGACCGGCTCAGGCTGCTGATCGACGAGACATGAGATCTCCGAACGCATCAGCCGCCAAGACCTGCAGGGACGTTTTCGATTTCCACCATGCGAATATATCCGTTTCCTCGCCGGTCGGCGGCGGGCAAGCGGGGCGCCAAAGCCGATCCTACGGCTCGATTTCCCGGAGGAATTCGCGCACCAATCGATTGAAGGCATGGGGAGTTTCCACCATGACCGTGTGGCCTGCATCCGGGATCATTTCCAGCGTGCTTCCGGGGATAGATTCGTAGAGGGACCTTGACAGGGCAGGTCAACTTGTCCAGATCCCCGCAAAGGATCAGGCACGGGAGGCGAATCCCCCCGATGTCTTTTCTCCGGTCGAACCGATCGCAGGCCAGGAAGTCGCCGAGTACGGTCTGGGCCCCGGCCTCCTTCAACCAGCTCGCGCCTTCCCGCACCAGTCCGGGGTCGGCTTCGGGGGCGTACGCGAATTGCATCATCTGATCGACGGTTTCGTCGAACCGATCCCTGAGGCCCTCAAGAAAGGCAGGCGCCACCTTGAGTCTTGGTCCGGTGGAAGAGAGAATGATCCCTTTTGCGATTTCCGGCCGAAGCCTCGCCACGTCCAGCACGATCGCCCCGCCCATGGAATGGCCCATCAGGAAAACGGGTTCCTCAAGAACCGATTCCAGTACGTGAATGGCCCAGTCCGCATATTCACGGATTTCCTCCCTCCCGGGACCGGGAGTATTGCCGTGGCCCGGAAGGTCCAGGGCCAAGGTATTCACCGTTCCGCTCAAAGGACTCGCCTGACTCTGCCACACCCCGCTATTGCCTCCGGCCCCGTGAATCATAACCAATACCGGACGATTCCTTTCGAAGGGCTCGGGTTCTCCCATAAACCCGATACCGAGCTCTCTCAGTTTGTCGTGGATCATCCGCGCAATCTCCTTTCCGTCATATGCCGAACGGGACGTTTGCCTCCCGCGCCGCATGGTTCTCTTGCATCAAGTGCCCGCGCCTCTTGACTCGTCGCGCACCAGCAGCGACTTTTTTACCTTTCCGAGAGAAGTCCGAGGGAATTCCTCACAGAGTGTCACCTTCCTGGGCCACTTGTAGCGCGCCAGTCTCCCCCGGCAGAATGAGAGAAGCTCCTCCTCGGACAAGGCGGCCTCCTTTCGGAGAATCACAAACGCCTCCCCCGCCTCCCCCCAGTCTTCATCAGGCACCGCCACGACCGCGGCGTCTCTCACGTCCGGGTGCTCCTTCAGGGCTTTCTCCACCTCCACGGGATAGACATTCTCCCCGCCGGATATGTACATGTCGCTGGTCCTGTCCACAAGATAGAAATAGCCTTCCTCATCCATGGATGCCAGGTCGCCCGTGTGCAGCCATCCGCTCTTGATGGTTTCCTCCGTTTGAACCGGGTCCTGCCAGTATTCCTTCATCATGATGGAGCCCCTCACAACGATCTCCCCTACCTTTCCCGGGCCTGCAGGCCTGCCGTCCCGGTCAAAAAGGCTCACTTCCGCATGGAACACCGGTCGTCCGACCGTGCCGGGTTTTCGAAGAGAGTCCTCTTCCGAGGCCCACAGCAGAATCGAAGTCTCCGTCTGCCCCATGATCTGCCTGAGGGGAAATCCGGCTTCTTTGCAACGGACCAGCAGTTCGTGGGTGGTTTTCTCCCCCCCGATGGCGCAGATCCGCAAAGAGCAAAGGTCGGTTCGCTCCTCAGGAGGGACCTTGAGCAGAGACCGGTAAACCGTTGGAACTCCCAGGAATTTGGTAACCCCGCATCCCTGGATGTCTCGGTACACCCTGGAAGGATCGAACTTCGGGTGAATCACCATGGTCGCCCCTTTGTAGAGGATCGGGGACGCCTGTATAAACAGACCGCCCGAGTGGAAGAACGGGAGGACCACGAGCATGATGTCGTCGAAATGGAGTTTGAAGAATATATCCGCGTTCAGGCAATTGAAGAAGGTCTTGCGGTGGGAAAGAACCGCCCCCTTGGGCCGCCCGGTGGTGCCCGACGTGTACATGATCACGTGGGGCTCTTCTGCGTCGGTCGGACCCAATGTCCCGGTGACAAAGGGATCCTCTCCGTCAAAAGACAGGGTCACCCTTCTGTAGTCCGCGATATCCGGGTGTTTTCCGTCCGCTCCCAGCTGAGCGAGGAGCATGGGAGTCTGGGTCGGCCTGGCTTGAAACGGGAGAATTTTCTCCAGAAATTCAGACCCCACAACCAGGATGCGGGGTCTCGCGTTCTTGAGGATATACTCCGTTTCCGGCCCCGACAGCCTGAAATTGATCGGCACAAAAATCGCCCCCAGCCGGGAGCAAGCCAGATAGAGCTCAATGAACTCCGGGCAATTTTTCAGAACGCCTGCAACGCGGTCCCCCTTTTCCACCCCCACGGACTGAAGCCAGCAGGCCGCCCGGTTGGCCGCCCTGTGGAGTTCCAGATAACTGATGGCCCGCGCTCCGTAGAGAATCGCCGCCTTGTGCGGCTCCAATACACTCCATCGCTGCACCCACCAGGCAATATTCATGGATCGGTTCATTACGTCCCCGTGTTTCGGCTGCAAACCCGCAGACACTTGCGGGGCCATGCAGGCCGATTAGAAACAAAAGCGGCGCCGAGACTTCCGGCGCCGGAGGAAACATCACGCGAGTCAGAGGCTCATTTTTAGAAGTTTCCTTGTTTCGGCAAAAAGCAGCGGGGTTGTACGGATGCACGCCGCCCGATTCTCCGCCTACCATCTGATCAGCGCACTGCCCCAAGTCAGCCCGCCCCCGAAGACCGGCAGGCAGATCAGGTCCCCTTTCTTGATGCTGCCGTCCCTTACGGCCTCATCGAATGCGATCGCGCAGGAAGCGGAAGATATGTTCCCATACTTGTTCAAAGTCACGTAAAATTTCTTGAAGGGGATTTTCAGGGTCTTCGCTATGGACTGGAACATGCGCAGGTTGGCCTGGTGGGGGATGAACCAGTCAATGTCTTCCACCGAAACACGATTGTAATCCGCCGCCTCCTTAATGGATTCGACAAAATGCCGCACCGCAACCCTGAAACTGGCATTGGCCTCGATCATATTCAAGGTATGGAGCTTTTTGTCCACGCTCTCATGAGAGATGGGCGTGGTTTTGGAGCCTCCTCCGGGCATCAAAAGGTCACGCCCGTTGGCCCCGTCCGTATGGAGATGGGTCGATAGAACCTCCGGTCCCTCGTCTCCTACTGCCAGAACCGCGGCGCCGGCCCCGTCTCCCCACAGGATGCACGTGGTCCGGTCCGTCCAATCCAACGTCCGGGTCATCACTTCCGCGCCCACCAGGAGAACCCGGCGGGACGCTCCCGTCTCCAGAAACTTCCCGGCCACATCGAGCCCAAACACGAAACCCGAACAGGCCGCGGCGATATCAAAGGATACGGCCTGAGGGGCATCCAGTCTCGCTTCCAGCCAGTTGGCGGCCGAGGGGCAACACGTATCCGGCGTAATGGTTGCCACGACGATCAAGTCCAGATCCCCGGCCGTCAACCCGGCCATTTCCAGGGCTTTCTTGGAGGCCTCGTAGGCGAGATCCGATGTGGCCTCGTCGGGCGCCGCCACCCTCCTCTCACTCACTCCCGTACGCTGAACGATCCATTCGTCCGAGGTATCCAGACCCATTTTTTGAAGATCATGGTTTGTCAGAATCTTTGAGGGTACATAGGAGCCCGTTCCAAGAATTCTCACCGTAGCCATTTTTTCACTCATCCTCCGGGCTGACTCCGAGTTGTTTCTCCTTTTTGGCCACGGCGATCCTTGTCTTGACTACGGTATCCGGAATCAGGCTCATGGAATCGATCCCGCACTCCACCAAAAAATCCGCGAAATCCGGGAAATCGCTGGGGGCTTGACCGCAGATCCCGATCTTCCTTCCCTTGTTTTTTGCCACTTCAATGACCTGGGCCACCATGCGCTTGACCGCGTCATTGCGCTCATCGTAGATGTGCGAAACCAGGGAAGAGTCCCTGTCCAGCCCCAGAACCAACTGGGTCAGATCGTTGGACCCGATGGAAAACCCGTCGAATATGTCCGCGAACTGGTCCGCACAGATGACGTTGCTCGGGATTTCGCACATCACGTAGACTTCGAGTCCGTCCTCCCCCTGCACGAGGCCGAATTCCTTCATCAGTTCGATCACCCTGATGCCCTCCTCCGGGGTCCTGCAGAAAGGGACCATCACTTTGATATTCGTCAGGCCCACGTCATTCCGTGCTATTCGGAGGGCTTTGCACTCCAGCTCAAAGGCGGGCTTGAACTTTTCGTCGTAATACCTCGATGCGCCGCGCCATCCAATCATGGGGTTGCTTTCCTCGGGCTCATAAAGGAACCCTCCCAGCAGGTTTTCATATTCATTCGTCTTGAAATCCGAGAGCCTGACGATCACGTCATTGGGATAGAACCCGGCCGCGATCCGGCTGACGCCTTCGGCCAGCTTGTCCACGAAGAACCTGGCCTTGTCCTCATAGACAGCGGTAATCTGGTCGATCTTGTACACGGCTCCGGCGATTCTCTCGTCCTCTCTGGCCCGTTCCTTCAGCTTGTCGTACTCCAGAAGGGCGAGCGGATGGATGCCGATGTGGGAGTTGATAATAAACTCCTGTCGTGCCAATCCCACGCCGTCGTTCGGAATCCTACCCTGGCTGAAGGCCTTCTCCGGCATACCCACATTCATCATGATTTTGGTGCGCGTGGAGGGAAGCTCCTCCAGACCGAACTCTTCCACCTGGAATTTCAGAAGGCCGTCATAGATATATCCGGTTTCTCCTTCACAGCAGGAGACCGTCACCTCCTGGCCCTGTTTGATAAACTCGTCCGCGTTTCCCGTGCCGATCACACACGCAATTCCGAGCTCTCTCGAGACAATGGCGGCGTGGCAGGTGCGCCCGCCCTTGTTCGTGACGATTGCACCGGCGATCTTCATGATGGGCTCCCAGTCCGGATCGGTCATGCTGGTGACCAAAACCTGGCCCTTCTCGAATTTTCCCATGTCCGTCGTGGAATGGATGAGGTTGGCCGTTCCCTGGCCGACCTTGGTCCCCACCGCCGTTCCCGTGGCGATGACTTTGCCCTTTTCAAGAAGCTTGTAGTTCTCGTACGACTC
>CAYVUX010000008.1:0-20140 GCA_964455075.1 uncultured Desulfobacteraceae bacterium
ACTGGGGACACGGGGATTTTCAGTCCCCTGCTCTACCGACTGAGCTATCTCGGCTCAGCACGGGAGGAATATACCTGCATTGCCCAAGGAGGTCAAGATAAAATTCGCCCGACGCCCGGGCGCGCCCGGATCAAGACTTCGTCTCTTCCTCCTTGTCGAAGTCCAAATCCAGGTCCAAAGACTCGAGTTCCGACTCAATGTCCTCGGTTCCCTCGGAGAACTCGTCCGAGTCCAAGTCCACGGCTTCTTCCTCGCTTTCCAGATCCTCCAGCTCGGAGAAAAGGTCCTCCTCGATCTCCTCCTGCGATGAAGACGCTTCGAGCGTTTCGGCTTCTTTCTTTCGAGAGTCCTTGGGCATCAGCTCCTCAACATCCAAATCCGGCTGATCAGCGGCCAGTTCCTCGAGGTCAATGGAAGCGATGTCTTCCTCCAGGGAATCCAGGGAAGCTGTCTCGTCCACTCCGGCGGCTTGAGAAAGTGCCGGCTCCGCGTCAAATGAAAATTCCTCGGAAGATACAGGAGTTATGTCCTCCTCCGGTCCAAGCTGAGTCTCATCGAGGGTAAGCTCTTCGGTATGGATGGAAAAATCCTCGGTGGCCTCTCCGGAGACCGATGCGCGAAATGTTTCCTCGCCTACCACGTGCATGTCCTCTGTCCCGGCTACGGGAGTTCCCCTGCCGGAGGAGGGGGGCCTCTGAGATGCTCTCTCGCCTTCGGGCTGTACATGAAGGTCAAAATTCTCTTCGCCGGGGCCGGAAGGGCGGTCCTCTCTGAATGCGATTTCCTCCGACTCTTCCCGTCGGAAAGGTTCTTGGCGGCCGGCTCTACCGGAACCTGAGGCCCGCCGCGACGCGCTCGAACCGCCACGTTCGTTATCCCCGACCAGGACATCCAGGACGGAAGGGGGGTTGGGCTTGAACGTAATAAGGTTCATCTGTTGCCGGACCTGCCTAACATCGCGATTACACTTGGGACAGAGTTCGTTGTAGTCAAAGCTGATATAGCTGCATTTGGGGCATTTCATGGCATATCTCCATATTACAGATTTTAGGAAAAAGATGCCTTCTCGAAAAAAGCCAAACCATAAACGAGAACTATCAGTAATTTCTAATATCAGATTAAATATTTGAAGTCAAGACATCTAAAAGTGCCCATCCAACCCCAGCAGCGGTTCGAATCAGAAACTCACAAGTGTCCCAAAAACACTTGTGGTCGGGTACTATTCCCGGTTCGGCGAACCCGTAGCGAAAAGTTCGGGGCTTCGGTCTTCACCTGTTATGGTTTTCGGCATTGCTCCATGGCATTTCTGGCCAGCAAATCGCAGTGTTCGTTCTGGAGATGGCCGTCGTGTCCCCGGATCCATTCCCAGCGGATCTCGTGAACCCGGCTCAATTCCAGCAGCGCCTCCCAGAGGTCCCGATTCAAGACGGGTTTCTTTTGCGCATTTCGCCAGCCTCGCAAAATCCATCCCTGAATCCACTCCGTCATTCCCTTTACAACGTAAGTGGAGTCCGTGACAATCTTTACCTTGCAGGGGTTCTTGAGCCTCCGCAAGGCTTCAATGACCGCTGTCAACTCCATGCGGTTGTTCGTGGTCCGGGGTTCACAACCCGAGATCTCGCGACGGCTGTTTCCGTGCTGGAGGATGGCTCCCCAGCCCCCGGGCCCGGGGTTTCCGCTGCAAGCCCCGTCCGTGTATATAGTTACTGTGCCTTTGTCGCTGTTCATGGTATAGTCCCCTGACCGGGATGGTTCGCGGGCGAGCCCGCCCCTACAGCAATTTTCGGACTCTCCTGCAGGAGCGGCTTCAGCCGCCGATAATATTTGAGGGGCATGCTGCAACACGGGAGTTGGAAGAAGAACGGGAATCGGAGATCGGGCAACTTTCTCTCAATTGAGAGCCGCCATTTCGTGCTGCAGCTTGTATGTCAGAATGTCCAGCTTCACGGTGAAGTCGATGTTCTCAACTAGGCAGCAGTCGGGTACGGATATCCTTGTAGGAGAGAAGTTCAGGATGGCGTTTACGTGGGCCTGCAGGAATAGATCGGCCACCCGCTGGGCTGCGGAAGCGGGTGTTGTGATCACGCCGATCTCGATGTCCAGGTCACCCACAATCCGGCCTAATTCTCCGATATCGCTCACCTTGAGCCCCGCGGAGGCGGTCTTTCCTATCTTTTCGGGGCTGTTGTCGAAGGCTGCCACACAATGAAAGCCTCTTGCGCGGAAGTTCGCGTGCTGCAGAAGCGCGGATCCCAGATTTCCAATGCCCACAATAGCCAGGTTCCATTGCCGGTTAACCGCCAGGATCTTCTTGATCTCTTTTTGGAGATCAATCACGTCGTATCCCACCCCGCGCACCCCGAATTCCCCGAAGTAACCCAGATCCTTCCTCACCTGGGCCGGGTTGACCTGACAGAGCCACGCAAGCTTTTCAGAAGAAACCATCCTGTATCCGTCAAATTCCAGCAACTCCAGTTGCCTGTAATACATGGAGAGCCTTTTTATGGTCGCTTTTGGGATTTTTGATGTCTTGGTCATGTTCGGACCCTGTTGAGGTTAGCCGCCTTCCGGTGGATGCAGGTCCATTCCCGGTCCCTGAAACAACGCCCGTCCGGCAAGACTATCGCGATCCTGATTCGTTTCCAGGAGAAGTGATTATAGATCAAAAGGGGTTCTCCGGCAAGGGGCTTTCGTGCCGGGGACACTTGTGAGTTTCCAATTCGGAGATTACTCATATATGAATGGAACTTCACTATAAACGGATGGAATCATATCATCGCACCAAGAATGATCAGGAATCATGATGACAATATCTATTTCATGTTATATAACATACAAAAACCGAAAATCCGGGCCCAGGGGCGGATTCCATGATCACGGCGGCCGAAGCCTCCGTTAAATCCGGTCATGGAGGCTGTTGGAAAACATACGGATGCAAGGCTTCCGCAAACCCAAGGGATGCGGCGTATCCCACAGTACGCAGCGGCGACGAAGGTCAAGGGCAACGTCGCTCGCGAGCTCCCTCTCCTCAGCGGGGATATGGGAGTTTTCCAACGGCCTCCCAGGAACTCGGACTTTGCTTTGCGGTACCGGGGAACCATCGACGATGTGCAGCACCCGGCATGCCCGGGGAGTCCGAGCATAGCGATGACAAAACAAGGATTTACGCGTCCCGTGCGTGGATGGTAACAAAGAACCCCGCGGTTCGACGCCGGCCTGTCCCGTCGAAGGCGGGGATCGCGGAAACCGGGGACCCGCCCGAAGGGTGGGGACTGAGAACCCGTTAGGGTGCGAAGAAACCGGGGACCCGCCCGAAGGGTGGGGACTGAGAACCCGTTAGGGTGCGAAGAAAAGGGCCATTTATGGATGGAAACCAGGGAGTCTTCAGGGGTCCGGAACAATGTCAGATATGAAGGACAACCGAGACATGGACGCCAAGACGATGTTGACCGCTTGCGAGCAGATCTCCAGCGAGCGGTATCAGGTCTTTATTGAGAATATCAAAGAAGGCGTGTACGAGGTGGACATTCACGGCAATTTCCTCTATTTCAACCAATCCCTGGCCAGGATTTTCGGGTATACCAAGGAGGAGATCCAATTCCAGAACTTCAGCAAGTTTATGGACGAGGAGCACGCCGCCAAGGCTTTTAACGCCTTCGGTCACATGTACAGGACGGGACAGGGGATCTCTGATCTTGTCTGGGAGGTCCGGACAAAAAGCGGCGACACACGGGTGATCGGTCTTTCCGCCAGCCTCATCAAGAACCGTGAAGGAGAGAAGATTGGGTTCCGTGGAATCATTCGGGACATTACGGATAAGTTCCAAGCGGAGGAAGCCCTGCGCAAGTCGGAAAGGCGGTATCGGACTCTCCTGGATTTTCTCCCTTACCCGGTGGTGGTCTTTACAATGGAAGGGAAGGTATCCTACCTGAACCCCGCATTTACCGAGACCTTTGGCTGGACCTTGCCGGAATTGGAGGGGAAGAGGATCCCTTATGTGCCGGAAGGCCTCGAGGAAGAGACGAGCGAAAACATCCGGCGGCTTCTTGAAGATCGGGTAATCCTCCGCCACGAGACGCAGAGAACCACCAAGGACGGCCAAATCCTCGACGTGGTGTTCCGTGCGGCCATGTTTTCGGAAACCGAGGGAGAGCCGTCCGGTGAAATCGTCATCCTCAGAAACATCACCCGGGAAAAGAGGATCGCTCGGAACAACCAGGCCCTCCTGCGCATCAGCATGGCCCTGCCCGAATATCCCGAACTGGATGAACTCCTTGACTTCATCAGCAATGAGGTAAAGGGGCTCCTGGGTACGGAAGGGGCACTGGTCATTCTGCTGGACGAGGAAGAAAAAGAACTCTTTTTCAAAGCGGCGGCCCTGGAGGATTCAGCAACCCAGGAGCGGATGAAGGAGCTCCGTTATCCTTCGAGCAAGGGGGTCGCGGGCAAGGTGATCCGAACCGGACAACCGGTTATCGTTCCTGACACGTCCAAAGATCCCGATTACTACGCCATGGTGGACATTCGGTCCGGGTTGAGGACCCGCAACATGCTCGATGTTCCGCTGCGGAGTCAGGATCGCATTATCGGGGTTCTCTGCGCCCTGAACAAGAAAGAGGGGCCGTTCGACCAGACGGACAGCGAACTGTTGAGCATGATTGCGGGAACGGTGGCGCTGTCCATTGAGAACGCTCGTTTTTCCAATGAACTGAAAGAGGCCTACAAGGAGGTGACAAGCCTGAACCGGGCCAAGGACCGGGTGATCAACCACTTGTCCCACGAACTGAAGACCCCCTTGGCCATTCTCAGGGCGTCACTCAATACCCTGGTCAAAAAACTTGGACTCCTGCCCGAGAAGACCTGGCAGCCCACCGTTGAACGGGCGCAGCGAAATCTCGACCGCATCCTGGAAATGCAGTATGAGGTGGAAGATATTATGCGGGAGAAGGACTACCGGACCCACCATGTCCTGTCTCTCCTCCTGGATGAGTGTTCCGACGAGCTTGCTGCACTTGTTGCGGAAGAACAAGGGGAAGGGCCTCTTGTAGACAGGATCCAGAAAAGAATCGACGAGATTTTCGGCCCCAAGGAAAGCCCCTCCCAGAGAATCCGGCTGCATGATTTTGTAGCGGATGTGCTTGAGGAGGCGAAGCCGCGATTTTCCCATCGGCGGGTAAAAATTGTGACACGCCTGAAACCCGCACCGGAGGTGTGGATGCCTCAAGACCCCTTGAAGAAGATCGTGTTCGGATTGATCAAGAATGCCGTGGAGAACACTCCCGATGAAGGGAAGATCGAGATTTCGGTTCGTAAGCGCGGAAGGGGCGCGGAGCTTCAGGTGCGGGATTACGGGGTGGGGATCACGGCGGAGAATCAGCGCCGAATTTTTGAGGGATTTTTTACGACACAGGAGACCCTTGACTATTCGTCAAAGAGGCCTTTTGATTTTAACGCCGGAGGGAAAGGAGCCGATCTTCTCCGCATGAAGATTTTCTCGGAGCGGTACAACTTCAAGATTGACATGAACTCCACCCGGTGCCGGCACATCCCGCAGGACACCGACCAGTGTCCGGGGAAGATCAGTTCCTGCGGATTCTGCAGAAGGAAGAAGGATTGTTACGGGTCCGGCGGGACCACGTTCACGGTCGTTTTTCCTCCGGCCGGGGATTAGGCCGGTGGAGGGCCCCAAGATAAAGCCCCGTGGAAACCCTCGGGACCGCAGGGAGCGGTGAATGGACGATTCGATCGAGCGCGCTATCCGGGAGCGCGTGGAGCAGGAAGGATTTGCGCGTAAAGTGGGGCTTGAACTGGTCGGGGTCGGTCCCGGCTATGCCCTTGTGGAGATGGTCCCGAAGCGCGATGACGAGAATATCTTCGGGATGGTTCACGGGGGCGCCATTTTTTCTCTCATGGATGAAGCTTTTCAGGTTTCGTGCAACTCCCATGGCACGGTGGCGGTGGCCCTGTGTGTGAACGTGGTGTATCATAACCCCCCCGAGGGTGGGGTCAGGCTCCGCGCGGAGTCCAAAGAGATCCATCGATCCAACAAGACCGCCACATATCGGATACAGGTGACCGACGCTGATGAGCGGTTGATCGCTTCGTGCCAGGCCGTGGCCTACCGGAAAGGCCGGAAGCTTCCGTTTCTGGAAACCCCTGCGTGAGGCATTCGGGACGCCGACCCGGAGAACCCAAAGCACTTCCCAATCCGTCGCGCCGGCCGGTGGAACGGGGTGAAGCCGGCGAGTTGAGAGGGAACCGGAAAGGCCCTTCCACGGGCGAATCGGTGAGAAAGGGGAAGATGCCTTGAAGGAAGAATCCGAGGTGAGCCAAGCGGTGTGTCTCCGTCTGGAGGATTTCCTGGGGACCCTTGAATGGCTGAAAGTCGATCAGGCCAAGAAAGGGGGTTGGAATCTAAGAGACGGAGTTGTGGAGATTTCGAGTCTCATGGAGAGGATTGCGGAGAGGCTGGAAGGACCGGGAACGGAAAGGAATTCTCCGAGGTTGGAAGAGGAGGAATCCAATCTCAAGCGCCTCTCCGAACTGAATGCCGAACTCCTTGATCTGCTCGACGCGATGGGTGAAAGAATTTCCCGCATGTCGGTGGAGCAGGCGGTCCCGGGACAAGAGGACATGGAGGCGCTCCGTGGGCTTGTCTTGACGATGGACAAGAAGGTCATGGAGCGCAAGGCCCTTCTTTCCGAATGAGCCGGATTTATTCAGGTCGTTGCTCGATGGTTTGTAAAGGGCTCGTAGGTTATTGACAAAAGACAAATATTTCAATAATTTGTTTTTCGGAATTCCACTTGGGACGGACGGAATCACCATCCGATCGGATCAAATGAAGACCTTTGAAAAGGTCCGGTTTTGTCTCAAAATCAAGGCGGGCGAGGAGCCGTTCGGCCTCGATCTCACGGCCGAGGGGATTAACCGCAGGAATACATTGTCGTATTTTGGGGATTAAGATTGATGCGTTCGCAAAAAGTCCGGATTTTCCTTTTTTTCGTCATTCCGGACGAGCGACGCGAAGCATAGAGAGATCCGGAATCCAGTACCAAATACTTCTGGATGCCACCGTATCGAGTACGGGGCAGGCCCCGTATCGAGTACGGGGCAGGCTTATCAAGTCCCCGCGAACAGCACGGGACAGGCCCCGTCTTCGTCGGGACAGGCCGCCATGACGCTCCGGGACTTTTTACGAGACTGTCAAAATTCAAGATCCGAAACAACCGCCGGCCTGTCCCGCCGCAGGCGGGGGCCTTGGGAATCTGGGGACCCGCCCGCAGGGTGGGGGCTGAGCGCCTTTAGGGGCGAAAAAAGGGGGCGTTTTTCAAAGGCCTCAAAAGGAAGGCCGGGGTGCTGAACAGTCCCGGGCAAAGCCCACGGGTTCCAAGGGCTCCCTGTAACAGCACCGGCCGGCGGAAGGAGCAACCATTGGAAAAGGAAATTCTTTTTTCCAGTGAGGTCATCCGAAAAAGAGTCAAGGAACTGGCCGCACGGATCACCGCGGACTACAAAGGCAAAGAACCTCTGCTTATCGGCGTTCTGAACGGAGCGGTCATTTTCGTTTCAGACCTGGTTCGGGAGATTCGCATCCCGACGAAATTGGATTTCATTCGAGCCGCAAGCTACGGTTCCGGTATGAGCTCGAGCGGAACGGTTCGGGTGACCAAGGACGTGGAAAAAACGATTGAGAACCGGGCTGTGCTCCTGGTTGAGGATATCGTGGACAGCGGGCTTACACTGGATTGGATTATAAGGCATCTCGAGAAGAAGGGCCCTGAATCATTGAGGGTGTGCGCCCTCATTGACAAGCTGGAGAGGCGGGAAAGGACGACCCATATCGATTACTGCGGATTTCGGGTGGAGGAAGGATTCCTTGTGGGATACGGGCTGGATTTTGATGAGAAGTACAGGTACCTGCCCGATATTTGCCGATTGAAGGCCCTGGAAAAGGAAAGTGCGGGCTTATAGCGGATCTTGAAATGGGAGAATGACCATGATCATTGAGTGCGAAAAATGCGGGACCAAGTTTCGAATGGACGACTCTCTGCTCTCCGCCAGGGGTTCCAAGGTTAGGTGCTCCATATGCAAGCATGCTTTTATCGTGTACCCGCCGGAACCCCCGCAGGTGGAGGAGCCCGAGGAGATCTCCCTCGAAGATCGGATAGAGGAGAAAGAGAAGCCGGTGGTGGAGGAGCCCGAGGAGATTTCCTTTGACTACTGGGCGGAGGAGGGAGAACAGCCTGCGGTGGAAGAGCCCGAAGAGATCTCCCGTGAAGATTGGATGGAGGTCGGAGAGGAGCCGGAGGCCGAGGAACTCGAGGAGATCTCCTTTGCAGATGCGATAGAGGAGGAGGAAAAGCCGGCGGCAGGGGAGCCCGAGGGGATCTCCTTTGACGACTGGGTGGAGGAGGGAGAGCAGCTGGATGTGGACGAGCTCTTTGACACCACGCCTGAAGAGCTGGAGCTCGACAAGTTTGAGGCATCGTCCCCTGACGATTTCGAACGTCTCCTGGAGGAGGAAGAGGAAAAGGGCGAAGAACCCGGGATAATGCCGTGGGAGACGATGGCGGTCGGAGAGGAGGGACCTTCAAAGAGAAAGAGTTCCGGGAATTCCATCGGCCGATTGCTTGTGTTTCTCCTTTTGCTGGTTCTGGCGTCCGGTGCAGCGGTGTATTTCCTGGCACCGGAATGGATCCCGGAGTCCCTGGAATTCCTGAGGCCGGCAAAAATCCGGCAAGGGGCGGACCTCGGAGTGCGGCGTCTTGCATTTGAAAACGTAACGGGGTCTTTTTTCGAGTCAAGAGACGCGGGAAGTCTTTTCGTCGTTGAGGGAAGGGTGAGAAACGAATGCACCGAGGCCCGCAAGTTTATCCTTCTCAAAGGGAATATCCTGGATGACGACGGAGCCGTGGTGAGAGAGAAGGAAGGGTATGCCGGGAATGTCTTTTCAAAGAAAGAAATCGAAACCCTTCCCCTGGATAGTATCAACAAAGCCTTGCTGAATCGGGAAGGGGAAGACGGGACCAACCTGAACGTTCCCCCCGGTAAAAGCATCCCCTTTATGATTATTTTCGAGAATCTCCCGGAGAACATCACAGAATTTACCATAGAGGCGGTTCGATCATCTCCGGCATCCGGATCCTGAAAGCATCTCAGAGAGCCCATTGAAAGACTCGTTTCCTCCTTTGCATCCTGAAGGGCGACTCAGTCACCACTCTTCGGGCGGGTTCCCGGTCTCTTCGCACCCCGGCGGTGACCAAGGGATGGTCCGCGGGCAAGCCCACTCCTACAGAAGGGTTGGAAGGTTCTCTGTAGGAGCGGTTTTAGCCGCGAATAATATTTTGCCGCCGGCGCGCTCGGTATATGCGCCTGGCCCGTTCGAGCGAAGAAAAGTCGTCAACTCCCATGACTTCTGTCTCGTCTTCAGCAATTAGGCAGCCTACGTCCCGTCCGTCCTCGTTCATGTACTCCACGAGATCCGTGATGAAGAACTCCTTCAGCCGCCTGGTCCCGCCGGCTATGGTTTTTTCCACCCAGTGCGGCCTGGCTTCGAGGGTCGGAAGATAGGCAAGAATGTCTTTCCTGCGTGCCGCGTAGATTCCCGCGTTGCAGATTCTCAAAGCATCCCGGCGTTCCTCCGGCAGTCCCTTCAGGTACTTCCATTCAATGATTCTTTTCACACGGCCCGATTCGATTTCGAGCACCCCGTATTGCTTTCTCGATGGGGGACGGAATCCCAGTACGACCAGGCTCCGGTTCTCGATCGGCTCGAGGAGCCTCCGGTATGTCTCGTCCTTTACCAGCGGAACATCACCCATGGTGATGATCACATTTTCGCATTCCAGGCTCTCGAGGAAAGAGCGTGCGGCCAGCAGGGCACCCCCGGTTCCGTCCAGCCGGGGCTGATCGCAGAAGGCGATCCCGAGGTGGCGGGTTGCCCCCATGACGTCCTCCTTCCTGTGATGGACGACCACAGCCTTGGGCCCCGGAGGCAGGTTGGAAATAATCTCGACGAGAATGGGGCGGGTCCCGGCCCAAGGAGATTCCTCCGGACACAGGGGCAACAGGGCCTTGTTTCCGTCGTAGCCTTCCATGCGGCTGCCCCTGCCTGCGGCAAGGATGATTGACGCGGTTTCCATAGGCCTTCCTGGTCCTTTCTGCGGGTGTCCGACTGCCTTGTCCATGTACCAGAAGGCTCCTCCCAAGTAAAGGCAAGGGTTTCATCCGTTGGTATGGACAACCGGCCGGGAAAGGGGAAGCTGCCGGGTCGCGGATCCGATCCGCGGCCTCTCAGGCCCCTTTCCATGCGTGATTTTTGCCGGTATATATTTCCCGCGGTTGATTGTCCCCGCCAGGGGGAGTAAAATGGAGAGGAAATGCAAGGGAAGCTGATGGGCCCCCTTTTTCCACCGGCATTCACAGGACGGCAAATGGGCAATACGAACAAAGAATTCCTCGATGCGTACTACAATTTTCGAGAATCGGTGGACATGAGCGGGGACGGAATCCTCCCCGAGCTGAACCATCTCATATGGTGCCTTCTCATGGGAATCCCGGAGGTTCCCGCGGACGGGGACAAGACCTCGGAGGGCGCGTTGATCGCCATTGAACAGAGAACCGCCATCCTGAAAGCCGTGTTCGTGGAGGCCAACAGGAACCGGGACGACATGTTTCTTGACCAGGGCCTCAGCCGATACGACCAGGCACGGGAGCTGGCGAAGAGACTTCTCAAAGAGGAAGAAAATCTCGTGCGTCGGTGATTTCCGGGGGAAAGGGCATGCCCTTCCTTAAATCCCGCCGGTCCGGTCTCCCTGTGGTTTACGAGGAAGATTCTTTGCGATAGCCCCCTGATTGAGAGGCGATGACCCGAAAGCCGGTCTTCTATCCTGCACCGGCCGGCCAAACCCGCGTGTTCCCTCCTCCCCTGGTCTGATGGCCTTCTTCCAATATAGCGGGCCACGCTGCAAGCAAGGGCCCCGCCGAGGTTATGCGGGGCAGGTGAATAGACAGGAGGATGATGGATTGCACTATTTTGTGATTTTCAAAAATCTTGCATTGACCGCGACGATCACTGTGCTCAGCGACATAAGCACGGCCCCCGCGGCAGGCGAAAGTATTACGCCGTAAGGGAAGAGAACTCCCGCCGCAAGAGGTATGGCGAACGCGTTGTAACCGGTAGCCCAAGCCAGGTTCTGAATCATCTTCCGGTAAGTCGCGCGTGCGAGATCCAGAATAGCCGCCACGTCCAAGGGGTTGCTTCGCACCAAAATGATATCCGCAGTTTGTATGGCCACATCAGTCCCTGCGCCGATGGCAATGCCCACGTCGGCCTGAGCCAGAGCAGGGGCATCGTTTACCCCGTCGCCGGTCATGGCCACAATGAGTCCCCTGGACTGGACTTCCTTTACCTTTTCGGCCTTGTCCTTGGGCAGAACCTCGGCAAAATACTCGTCCAGGCCGATCTCTTCAGCGACCCACCTGGCAACCAGCTTATTGTCTCCTGTCAGCATCATACAGCGGATTCCCATGGCCTTAAGCTTGGAGATTGCTTCTTTGGATTCACCCCTGATGATATCCGCAAGGGCGATCGCGCCCTTGAGTTTTTCGCCAACTATAACAAATACCACGGTTTTTCCCTGGGAATTGAATTTTTCAATCCGCTCATCCTCCATGGTCATGTTGTTTTCTCGAAGAAAGCCGGGGCTCACGACCTTCACATTGCTTCCTTCCACCTTGCCCTGTGCGCCCTTGCCGGGTATGGACTTGAAATTCTCCACATGAGGGGGCCTCTCAACGGAGGCGGCAATCCCCTTGGCTATGGGATGCTCGGAATTCGCCTCGACGGAGGCGGCGTATTTGAGCAGTTGTTTTTCATCCATTCCGTCTGAGAAGACCACGGCGTCGGTTACCCCGAATTCGCCTTTGGTGAGTGTGCCGGTCTTGTCGAAAATAATGGCTTGTATGTTTCTGCCCCTCTCGAAAGAAGCGCGGTCCCTGATCAAAAGCCCGTTCTTTGCAGAAAGTGCTGTAGATACAGCAACCACCAATGGGACGGCAAGTCCCAGGGCGTGGGGACAGGTAATGACCATCACGGTAACCATCCGCTCCAGGGAAAAAGCGAAATCCCTGTTTACGATTCCAAGCCATACAATCAGGGTAACGGCCCCGCAGGAGAGGGCGATAACCGTCAACCACAGGGCGGCACGGTTTGCCAAATCCTGGCTTCGGGATTTGCTTTGCTGTGCTTCCTCCACAAGACCTATCATCTGGGAAAGGAATGAATCCTCACCGGTTTTCTGCACTTCTGCGGTTAACGAGCCCTCCCCGTTGATAGCTCCCCCGATCAGCTTTGAACCCACGGTCTTTTCAACCGGCCTGGATTCGCCGGTGAGCATGGCCTCATTGACCGCGCTTTCACCCTCTACTACCTCCCCGTCCACCGGGACTTTCTCTCCCGGTTTGATGAGCACCTTGTCGCCCTGCGTGATCTCTTCAATGGGAACATTCTTTGTGCTTCCGTCCGGCATGACCTTGTGGGCATCGGAGGGCATAAGCTTCGCCAGTTCCTCCAGAGCGCGGGATGCTCCCATCACGGATTTCATTTCGATCCAATGGCCAAGAAGCATGATATCGATCAGGGTGGCCAATTCCCAAAAGAACACCTTTCCGCTTAATCCAAATACCACCACGCTGCTGTATACATAGGCGGTGGTGATCGCTACGGCAATCAGGGTCATCATTCCGGGCTGTCTTTTCCCCAGTTCGTTGAAGAGACCTTTCAAGAAGGGCCATCCCCCGTAGAGGAATACGGCTGAGGACAGAGCCCAGAGGATATATGCGTCGCCCGGAAATCTCAGTTCGTCCTTAATGCCCAGGAAAGTCTGGATCATGGGCGACAGGATCAGGATGGGGATCGTAACCCCCAGGGAAATCCAGAACCGCCTCCTGAAGTCCGCCACCATGTGCACATGGTGATCGCCGCCTTTGTGACCTTCGTGACCCCTGCTTGATTTCTGATCGTGTTTCATCCCTTCATGGCCTTCATGTTGTGCGGAAGCACCGGATGAATCCTGATTCTGTTGTTTGTGGGCGTCCTGTTCCGCCATTTTCCGCCCTCCTCTCACACATCGGGGTACAAATTCCTTGGAAGGTTCCAAGAAAGCACCTTGTCTGTCTCTTCCCATATCATTCGGGTGGATATAGATATGGGTGTGAGCGCGCGTGCCATCCACGAAGGGTGGGGCACAAGGATGACCCGCTCTCCCCGTGAATATCCAGAATACAAGGGTATACGGTCCAAACCTATACATGGTACCCGGTATATCCGGTTCAAATATTCGGTATCTTTTGGAGGCCGGCCGAAAGTAATAATTTTCTTTCCATTTCGGATTTTCATGGGCAGAGAAACCAGGGACCGGATGAAAAAGGATGGTCAAAGAATCAGGCCGGACATCATCCCGGGCTAGGATAGGACTGCGACTCTATTCCGTAAATGGAGCCAATCCTGTAATTGAGCGTCGGAGAAAAGGTATTCGCCTGGATAAAACGGCGGGCTCAGGCGATTTCATTCCTAAGACATCGTGATGAGAGCATACCACAAAAAAAATGCGGTGTGAGAGGCACCCCCGGAGCTGTTGCTGGGCCGCGAGGCGGCGGAGCTGTACGTTGCCGTCATTTTGGTGGAGCCGGGATCCAGAAACTTTTCAATAACTTTGAAAGGCGACGGGGTCCCGGCCTCCGCCGGGGCGATGCAAAAGATGCTGCCAGTCTGCTTCAATGTCCGTTACGATACAGCCTCTTTTGCGGGAAGTACGACGAATAAATCGGAATTGCTTCCTTTCAGGGGCGAAAGACAAGCGTGCCCGGGACAATTTGATATGCGGGTCCTCGGTCGGGATTTTGGTTATGCGAACTCTAAAGGCTTGACACATCGCCCTGAAGTTGCCATGAGATAAGCTTCTTCCATAAATGGTTTTTTTTCGGCACCTTAAAAGGCGTTCAGCCACCACCCTGAGGGGGGGCGGTTAACCAGAACCGGGTTGATCCGCAGAGTTTTCATGTCTCCGCCTCGGACGGGCGCACTCATGCATTGAAAAACCGCTCTGCCCTGCCGAATTCGTGGGTGGCACGAAATGGGAGAATCTTATTTCCCTGGAAAAACCCGGTCCTCCGGGCCGGGCAGGATAGTTCTGATTAGCGATCAAGGATTTGTCTCTATTGAGTGAAAAAGCGAAAAAGATCGAGAGCCTGCATGGAACAAGGCGTTTTTTCAATCTGCGGGCCAAGATGCTGTTTATATTTCTCATTCTCGCTCTGGCACCCCTGGCGGTCATCGGATGGTTTTCGCTCAAAACCACCGAGGATCTGATCGTCAGCATGGTTGTTCGCCAGTTGGAGAACGTGGCCGTAGACAAGGTCGCCATTCTGGAGCGCTGGTTGGAAGAGCGCAAAGCGGACCTGATGGTTATAGGAGCCACATCTCTGGTTCAGTCCATGGATCCCGAACTGATTGCCCCCTATCTCGAGCTCATTCAAAAGGAATACGGCGTGTACAGGCATCTGGTTGTCGTTTCCGCTGAGGGAGAACTTGTTTTCAATACGCAGCCGTCGGCATTCGGTGATGACGACAGCCACCCGTATATTGTCAGGGAATGCCTTTATCTGTCAGACATCACCTATGAGCCTGAAGCAAATGAATCTTCGTTTCTTATTGCGGCCCCTGTCTTTGCTCGGGGAGATCACCTGGTCGGCACGATCTATGGCAGTGTCGGCACGAACAAGATCATTCTGTATGTATTGAATGTATCGCTGGGAGAGACCGGAGAATGCTATCTTGTGGACAAGGACGGAAGGTTTCTCGCCCACAAGGACCCTCACCGCATCCTGACGGAAAATATCTCCCAATCGGAGAGTTTCAGAAATATTTTTGAAAAACGAAACCAGAACGAACCCTACCTTGACTACCGGGGGATTGAGGTTCTGGGAACCTCCATGAAAGTCGCCGGAACCGACTGGTACATTGTGGTCGAGCAGGACCGGGAGGAAGCCTTCCAGAGTGCGGGGATCCTCAAAAACGTTCTTTACCTGACGCTTTTGTTGTTCATCGGATGTGCGTTGATGCTCACATGGATGATCTCCTATCATATCGTTCGCCCGATTCGTTCGCTCAGCAAATATGCCGGTATAATAGGAGAATCCGGATTTGACAGGTCGATGCTCGAAAGCGACCGAAGGGATGAAATCGGCATGCTTTACCGATCGTTCAGTGATATGTCGGTGAAACTCCAGGAGCGTCAGAATTATCTTGAGCACGAGGTGGACTTGAAGGAGGCCGAGCTCAAAGAAACGGATCTGATTCTAAGGAAAACCAAACGGATCGCCGAACAATCCGAGAAATTTGCTGTATTGGGAAGAATGGGGGCCGGTATCGCGCACGAAATCAGAACGCCGCTGACTTCCTTAAAGCTTTTTATGGAGTCGATGGAAGCGGAAATGGATATTTCCCCTGAGGATAAAGAGGATTTCAAGATCGCCATGAAGCAGATCAGCCGCATTGAAGCCACTATCAACCGATTTCTTGATTTCGCAAAACCCCGTGACCTCGTTTTTTCGGAAATTGCTCTTGCAGATCTTGTGGAAGATGTATTGATTATGGTCGGACCGATGATCAAACGACAGGAATGCACCGTCCATGTTCATATAGAAAAGGCGCTCCCGCCGATCAATGGAGACAGAAAGCTTCTGGCCGAGGCCGTGGTCAATCTTTTTGTCAACGCGCTGGAGGAAATGGGAAAGGGCGGCAGGCTTTCGATCGCCGTGGACAGGGACAGGTTCTCATCAGGTGCCGGCATGGTGTCCTGCCTGAGGATCGATGTCAGCGACAGCGGCAATGGTATGACCGAAGAGCAGATAGAGAAAATTTTCGATCCCTTTTTTACTACAAAGGCATCCGGAACCGGTCTGGGGCTGCCGCTCGTACTCAATACGATCAGGAATCACGGAGGTATTATCCGTGTCAAAAGCAAAATGCGATCAGGTACGACCTTTTCGCTTTTTCTTCCCTTAAACTTCAAGCAATCATTGGATGAAGCCGATGGAACACATTCTGCTCATTGATGACGATGACGGACTGATTCATTTTCTGAGCCGTTTTTTTCAGCGAAAAGGCTATCGAGTGACCGCATGTTCGGACGGCCGGCAAGCCATCGAAAAAATCAATGACGAGAGTTTTGATCTGATCATGTTGGACTACAAGATGCCGGAAATCAACGGCCTTGATACATTGACAGCCATCAAGGACATTGAGATCAAAACGCCTGTCATCCTCATGACGGCATACGGTACAACGGATCTTGCCATTGAAGCAATGAAACGGGGAGCTTACGATTATCTGATCAAGCCCTTTGAACGAAAAGACCTGAGCCGTATTGTAACCGAAGCCCTGCAGGTCAACCGGCAGATGAAGGAGGTTGTTCGCCTCCCCGCCGCAGAAACTCCGCCCGACGAAAGCCGGAACGGAAGCGCTTTGCAGATCATCGGCAACAGCAGAAAAATGCAGGAAATATATAAACGCATCGGTCAGGTGGCGGAAAAAGATGTGCCGGTCCTCATCACCGGCGAAAGCGGAACCGGCAAGGAACTGGCGGCCAAAGCAATTTATCATCACAGCCGGCGTAAGGATGAACCCTTTCTGGCCGTCAACTGTGCAGCCATTCCGGAAGCGCTTTTTGAAAGCGAATTGTTTGGTCATGAACGGGGAGCCTTTACCGGAGCCGATAGAACCCATATCGGGAAAATGGAACGATGCCGGAACGGGACCCTTTTTCTGGACGAAATCGGGGAAATGCCGACCTCGTTGCAGGCCAAACTGCTCCGGGTGCTGCAGGAAGGCGAAATTGAGCGGGTCGGCGGCAATCAGAGCATCAAGGTCAATGTCCGCGTGATTGCCGCAACCAACAAGGATCTCGAAAAAGCGGTTGAAGCAGGCGAGTTCAGGCAGGACCTGTACTGGCGATTGAATGTCATCTCCCTTCATCTTCCTCCTCTCGTGGAGCGCATGGAAGACCTCCCCGAGCTCGTGAACTATTTTCTGATGCGGTTTGCTGCGGAATATGACCGGCCTGTATGCTATATATCCGGGGCGGCCATGGATAAGCTTGCGGCCTGCTCATGGCCGGGAAATGTGCGGGAGCTGGAAAACTGCGTCCGGCGCGCTGTTCTGCTCAGCAGCGGCGATGTAATAGCTGAAGGCAATCTTTTGATCCCCGAACCGGCTGCAAAAGACGCGTTGTCGACAATCAGCGGCGCGCAGTTGATCGACCGGCTGAAGAATAAACTGGAAGAGATCATTCCGGAAATCCTTCGGCTTTCCGAGCAAGATGTCCATGCCAATGTCATGGAGATGGTGGAAGAAATACTGATCAGCAAGGCTCTTGAAGCATGCGGCAAGAATCAGGTCCGGGCGGCAAAAATGCTGGGAATCAGCCGGAATACCTTGCGCCACCGTTTGCGAAAACAGATGAATAAACAGGCCGGTGATGCTTTTTCGGACCAGGACCTGAAATAATCGCCGGGGCTGATCAAATTCCGCCCCGGCTGTTCAAATTTTAATCAGCTATTCAATTTTCCTGCGCCGGCCCGAAAAACAGGGCCTTTCCATCACGGTGTTCGCCTGCTCGGGCGAAGTACGCTGCTTAACTTCTTGCCACCACGGCAACCCACACCCGCCCCGGACTCCACCAAAGATCTTTAATAAATCCGACTACATGGACAGAAAATCAGGATTTTAAAAAATCCGGCATATTTCCTGCAACCAGAAACAACGATCTTGTGGCGGTCGCAAACGAAGCAATCCCGCGTTTGAACCTGTGCCCATCCTCAGGTTGCACGATCAACCCTCGCGATCGACCCGGATACCGGGAAGCGGGGAACCGGCCCGCAGGGTGGGGACTGAACACCCTTTAGGTGCCGAAAGAAACGACCTGATCATGGAAGGAAAAAATTACAACCAAACACGGAGGCTTGCCTCATGCTGAGAGACGAATTTTATGACTACGGAGGCTTTCCGGCGGAAAATCTGATGAAGGGAGGTTCGGATATAAGCAGCGAAGGGCTTCTGATATGCGAAAGGATACAGGAGATTATGACGATGTGCGCCAGGGAAGATCCCATGTACGAGAACATCAGCAGCTTCAGCATTGCCTTATATACTCTCGGATATTCCGACTGCCCCGATCTCATGTCTTTCGAGGACGTAGATGAACGCGAGGCCGCGGAAATTCTGAAAGAGGAGTATTATCCCGTTCATTTCGAAGATGTGCCTGTGGATTACAACATAGCCGAATTCGGAGAAAGGTATCTTCTGGTTGTTGGGGATCCATTGTTCCCCCTGCATTTTGCAGTCCTCACCGATACCCGCAGCGACAGGCCGTTTTTCTCCAAGCTGCCGTTTTTCGGAAGTGGCTTTGACAGCCTGTCGGAACTGATGGATGAATTTGCCGGGTATGACGGAATAAGGCACCACGAGATCCGGTATTTCAAAGAGAAACCGGAGCGGGGAACGGCTTCATCAATAAAAAAACGCGAGATCTACATCGTTAAGGATTGAGGTTGTGGGGCTTCTGAACCGGTCCGCTCGTCGGATTGGTTATTCAAATAATCTTATCATTCTTTCCAAGGAGGAGCATGAATGTCTGTTATCGATAACGTAATCGAGAAGGTAAAACATACAGACCCTGATCAGAGAGAATTTCACCAGGCGGTCGTCGAGGTGCTGGAAACGCTGAAAGTCACAACCCTCAAGCATCCTGAATTCGTCAAGGCCGGTATCTACGAAAGAATCGTAGAGCCGGAAAGGGCGGTCATCTTCCGGGTGCCATGGGTGGACGATAAAGACCGGGTGAGGGTCAACCGGGGGTTCCGGGTGCAGTTCAACAATGCGATCGGACCCTACAAGGGTGGGATCCGGTTTCATCCGTCTGTGAACCTGAGCATCATCAAATTCCTGGGTTTTGAGCAGGTTTTCAAGAATTCCCTGACCACGCTTCCCATGGGCGGAGGCAAAGGGGGATCGGATTTTGAACCAAAAGGCAGATCGGACGGGGAAGTGATGCGATTCTGTCAGGCATTCATGCGGGAACTGTTTCGGCATATCGGCCCGGAAACCGACGTGCCCGCAGGAGATATCGGCGTGGGAGCCCGGGAGATCGGATACATGTTCGGCTATTACAAGAAACTCCGGAACGAGCATACGGGCGTCTTGACCGGCAAGGGGCTTGATTACGGTGGAAGCCTTATCCGGCCCGAGGCAACCGGGTACGGGACCGCGTATTTTGCCGCTGAAATGATGGCCACCAGGGGTCTGGATTTCAAAGACAAGCTCGTGGCCGTCAGCGGGTCGGGCAATGTGGCCCAGTTCGCCATTGAAAAAGTGAACGAAATGGGCGGGAAGGTCATTTCGGTTTGTGATTCCACGGCAACGGTTATTGACGAAGAGGGGATCGACAGGGACAAGTGCTGCTACCTTATGGAACTCAAGAATATCCGGCGCGGAAGAGTCAACGAATATGCTTCCAGATACAAAACCGTCTGTTTTGACGGGAAAAGCGTATGGGACGTGATCCGGGAACAGGGCATAAAAGTCGATATTGCTCTGCCTTGTGCGACCCAGAACGAACTGGATGCCGAAAATGCCGAAGCGTTGGTGAAAAACGGCTGTTTCTGTGTTTCCGAGGGCGCCAACATGCCGTCTTCGCCGGAAGCCGTGAAAATTTTTCAGGAGAACAATCTGCTGTATGGACCCGGAAAAGCGGCCAACGCCGGCGGCGTGGCCACATCCGGCCTGGAGATGAGCCAGAACAGCCTGAAATTGTCCTGGACGCGGGAAGAGGTGGACAACAGGCTCCTGCTGATCATGAAAAGCATTCACAGGTCCTGCCTGGACGCCGCGGAAGCCTACGGGAAAAAGGGGAACTATGTGATGGGGGCCAATATAGCCGGGTTTACCAAGGTCGCGAACGCCATGCTGGCGTATGGTATTGTCTAGTAGGCGGTCCCCACCGAATTTGTGGATTGGCACTAAGGGCTCACTCAAAAATAACTTCCCATTTTCCCATCTCAGCTTCGGCCCATTTTC
>CAYVUX010000009.1:0-19781 GCA_964455075.1 uncultured Desulfobacteraceae bacterium
GGGGGCGGATGACATTGTGGTATGCGGCGGCGGCATCATTCCCGATGAGGACATTCCCTTTCTCAAGAAAAGAGGAATACAGGAAATCTTTAGACCGGGGACACCGCTGGACGAGATTGTTCAGTGGGTGGAAGAAAACGTAAAACCCAGAGCCGGATGAGGCATATGAACGCAATCGCGAAAAAAATTGTGGACGGTGATGTTCGGAGCGTAGCCCGGCTGATCCGCGACATTGATGACGGCGTGCCGGAAGTGAGGGAGGTTCTCAAGAGTCTCTACCCACACACGGGAAAGTCCTATGTCATAGGAATCACAGGGTCGCCCGGGGTCGGGAAAAGTACGCTGGTGGATCAGTTGGTCGGCCACCTGAGGAAACAGGGCAAGACCGTCGGCGTCCTTGCGGTGGATCCTACCAGCCCGTTCAGCGGCGGGGCCATCCTCGGAGACCGGGTGCGCATGCAGCGGCACAGCATGGACGAAGGGGTGTTCATCCGTTCGTTAGCCACCCGCGGTCATTTCGGGGGCTTGACCCAGTCGACTCGAGCCTCAATCGATGTCCTGGACGCCATGGGGAAAGACCGCATCATCGTTGAAACCGTAGGCGTCGGCCAGGACGAGGTGGACGTGGTCAAGAGCGCCCACACGACCGTTATTACCGTTGTCCCGGGGATGGGGGACGATGTGCAGGCGATCAAAGCGGGACTCCTGGAGGTGGGGGACATTTTCGTAATTAACAAGTCCGACCGTGAGGGAGCGGACAAGACAATGAGCGATCTCCGGCTCATGATCGATATGGATCATAAGAAGTACGAGAAGGGATCATGGAAACCGCCCATCCTGAAGGCGGAAGCCGTTTTCGACAGAGGTGTGACGGAACTTCTAGAGGAGATTGAAAAGCATCGGAGCTATCTCATTGAAAGCAGATCCGAACTTTCGAGCCGGAGAAGCCCTGAACGGGTTCGAGACGAACTGTCCGATATGATCAAGACCCGCCTGATCGAGGAGGTACTTGCACAGCTCACCGAGACCGGGGAATTCGAGGAGGCGGTCCATGAAATTGTGGAAGGAAAAATTGATCCCTATTCGGCCTGTGACAAGTTGGTCCTGCCGAAGCTGGAGTTCTCAAAGGCCGACTAGATTCAGCCCTTGGGAGCGTCCTGCGCCTTGAGCTCGAATAATGCCTGGTCTCTTCTGGTGGGTATGGCAAATCGTTCTTATTCTGGCCGGGATTTTTTTCCTGCTTTTCGGGATTCATCTTCTGATTGCAGCGTACGGGTTGGACAACCCATTCTGGTTCATCATGACCTTTTTCTCTTCCAATCTGATTATCCTGATCAGCTTAACGCTCCTGGTAGGGTTTTTCTTTCGAATAAAGGGTGTATTTCAAAGAGATAATGCAAGCGATAACGATTTTTAATCAATAACTTAAACATTATAAATAATGGTTTGGTTTAGATTGTGAAGGAGGACGGCCGCCATGGCGAAAGTCAGAAAGCCTCAACCTCTGGGGAAGAGGATTTTGAAATTGCGCAGGGACAAAAAACTGACCCTGAAGCACCTGGCCAACGAGACCGGGCTGGCGCCGAAATACATTTCTCAGGTGGAAAAGGGAGAGGTCACGCCTCCGGTGTCGGTCCTCCTTCAACTCTCACGGGCCCTTGAAATCGACTCCAGCCTGCTTTTGAGGGAAGAAAAAGAACGCGAGGTGAAGAAATCCCGTGATGACTACCAGAAAAGAACCGAGGCGTACACCTATGAGAACCTGACTCCCGAAGCCCGTCATAGACACCTCAAAGCGTTCAAGGTGTTTATCGAACCCAAATCAGAGCACAAAGGAGTCAGCTATCAGCATTTGGGCGAGGAGTTCCAGTATGTGCTCAGGGGGAAAGTGGAAGTGATCGTCGGGGAGAATCGCAATGTTCTGGGCCCCGGGGAATGTCTCCATTTCAACTCGTCCATCAACCACAGGTTAAGGAATTTGAGTTCCGAGAAGGCGGAGCTCCTGGTCGTCCTCTATACCCCCTAGGAGGTTATCGGAAAACACCCATCTCCCTGCTGAAGCGGGATCCCGCGAGCGGCGTTATCCTTGACCTTTGTCACAGCGGCCTACCGTACGCTTCAATCCTCAGGGTCTGCCCAAGTCTTGCATCCGGGTGCTTTCCGACAGCCTCCAACGCGCATGACGGAGGACGCGGTTTTCTCGAGGCCGAATCCAAGCGCAGGAGCGCCTGCACAAAATAGAAGAGCCAGACACGTCGACGAACAAGGAACAGCCGGAGAGAGCCGGCTTCGGCCCTTTTGTGAGGAGCAACGATGGCCTACCCACTCAACGAAGAGCAGAGAATGATTCAGGCAATGGTCCGGGAATTCGCCAGGGAGGTGGTCCTGCCGAAGGCCGCTGAACGGGACAGAACCAGGGAGTTCCCCTGGGAGAATATCCGGCAGATGGGTGAGCTCGGGCTCATGGGAATGAATGTTCCTCCGGAATACAACGGCTCCGGCGCCGATACGATTAGCTACTCCCTGGCCATGCAAGAAATTGCCTATGCCTGCGCAAGCACCGCGGTAATCATGTCCGTGCACAACTCCGTGGCTTGCGGACCCATTTATCTCTTTGGGTCCGAGCACTTGAAGGAAAACTACTTGAAGCCCTTGGCTGCAGGGCAAAAGCTGGGCTCCTTCGCTCTCACCGAGCCGGGTGCGGGCTCGGATCCGGCGGGCCAAAAGAGCCGGGCCGTCAAGGATGGAAACGACTATGTGATCAACGGCACCAAGATGTTTATCACTTCCGGAAAGAACTCGGACGTGACTGTGGTCACCGCATATACAGACCACGGAAAGGGCCACCGCGGAATCAGCGCTTTCATCGTGGAAAAGGGCACCCCGGGTTTCTCTGTGGGCAAGGAAGAGGACAAGATGGGCTTGCGCGCATCCGATACCGTGGAACTTATTTTTGAGGACTGCCGAGTGCCGGCCGAAAACCTGGTCGGGGTGGAGGGCGACGGCTTCATGATTGCCATGGCGTCCCTGGACGGGGGGCGCATTGGGATTGCCTCGCAATCCGTGGGGCTCGCGCAAGCGTGTCTGGATGCGGCTGTGACCTACGCCAAGGAGCGGTTGCAGTTCAACAAACCCATTAGTCAATTTCAGGGCCTCCGGTGGATGATCGCGGATATGGCCACGCATATCGAAGCGGCGCGGCTTTTGACTTTCAACGCAGCCGCCATGAGAGACCGGGGCGAGAATTTCTCCGGGGCCGCATCCATGGCCAAGGTGTTTTCCTCGGAGACGGCCAACGAAGTTGCCTATAAGGCCCTTCAGATCCATGGAGGATACGGTTACATCAAGGAGTTTCCTATAGAGCGGTACTACCGCGACGCCAGGGTGTTGACCATCTACGAGGGCACTTCCGAGATCCAGAGGCGGGTCATCGCCAAGAATGTCATTGGAAAGTAAGGCGCGGTTTTCTTGATCGCTGCAGGGGCGTTGCGCAGAATCCCGGGTCGGGTTGTGCGAGGCGTGCACCCCTCGGCCGTGAACTCAGAACCGAAGTCGACCGTCCCTGTGAGGACAGAGGAATGGGACATCAGGGGCCGGCCCGCGGGGTGGGGATTGCGTCGAGGCCTTCAGAGTACACAGAAAAGGAGTTTCAAAGGTCTCGTTTGCGGGCTGCGTACCGGAAGCCCGTCAACCGGACAAGGGAAGGAACTGCGCCAGTGAATGGAAGCCCTCTTTAAGGCCTATTCGGATTTCATTCCGGACTTTGATCTGTTTCAGGAAGCCCTGCGAAGTCCCCTGCCGACCCATCTGCGGATTAACCGCTTAAAGGGCGAACCTGCCGAAATTGTCCGCTCCCTGGAAAAGTCTCGAGTCTGCTTGGATCGCTCGCTAGCGGGCAGCGAAACCCTTTACGTGGCCCGGGGCCTTGATTCTCCCGGAAAGCTTCCCCTTTACTTCCTGGGTCAGATCCACCCGCAAGCTTTGACTTCGTGCCTTGCTTCCTTGGCGCTCTCCCCAACGCCGGGGAGCTATGTTCTCGACATGTGTGCGGCACCGGGAGGAAAGACAACCCACATGGCGGATATCATGGAAAATCGGGGGCTGATTGTGGCCAATGAACTGTATCCAACCCGGCATGTATCCCTGGGGCATACCCTTGATCGTCTCGGAGCCTTGAACACCGTAATTACCGGATACCAGGCGCAGCAGTTTCCCCTGCATCAACGGTTTGATTTCATCCTGGCGGATGTGCCCTGTTCAGGCGAGGGGCGGTTCAGGAAAACCAACGGGAAGGCGGCCTACAAAAAGGATCAAGGGCGGAACAAACTCGCGCGGCTTCAGAAGAGCATTTTGCTCAGGGGATTCGACCTCCTGAAAAAGGGTGGAATAATGCTCTATACCACATGCACCTACAATCCGGAGGAAAACGAGTCCGTTGTTCAGGCTCTTCTCGAAGAAAGAGATGCGGTGCTCCTTCCCGTTGAACTCGAGTGCCCGCATGAGCCGGGAATTCCCGGCTGGCGAGAGAAAACGTATGACAGACGAATCAGGAAAGCAGCGAGATTCTATCCCCACCATATCGACTCGGTGGGATTCTTCATGGCCGGAATCGGCAAGAGAGCATGAACGGCATCGCCTGCTCTCCTACCTGGAGGCGCGGTTCGGGATCCCGAGATCCTTGCTTTCGGGATTTCGCTTTTTTCGTACCCGGAAGGGGTGGACGCTCTTGCACGACACAGTCCATTTGGAGTCGGCCCGGCGGCTCAAGGTGGCAAAGACAGGCATCAAGGCCTTCCACCGCGTCAGCGCCTATGTGAAGCCGACTACCCGTCTGATCCAGATATTCGGCGCCGCCGCCACTCGGGCCAAGCTGGAGATCAGCGGAGAAACCTTGAAAGCCCTCGCAGAAGGCAGAGAACTCCTGCGGGATTTGGATCTTGAAAGCGGATATGTCATTCTCCTCTTGCAGGGCGGAGCCGTCCTCGGGCTGGGGTTCTATCACAACGGCCGGATTCGCTCCCAGATTCCCAGAAAAGAATTTAGACCGTAAGAATCGCCGGATCTTCCGGGCCCTTGCTTTCAGCTCTTGCGCGGTGGAGAAGTCGCGATGCGGGCTGGTGCCCGGCTCACGGGACGGCCGCCCCCCAATCTCCAAATAGTGTTTGCATCAGGAAACCAGCTTGGATACATTGCGTGTGGGGCCCCGGACCGGAGAGAAATGCGGATGGGGAGCGTATATATGAGGGGAGGAGCATATGCTGACAAAGGGACAGATGGAGAAATACTCGGAAGTTCTCCTTTGGGGTCTTAAAACGGCCAGAAAGGGGAAGTATAAGAAAGGCGATATTGTGCTGTTGAGGTTTGGCCTCGCGGCCGTGAAAATGGCGGAAGTGCTGCAGGGGAGGCTTCTGGAAATGGGACTGATCCCGGTTCTAAGGGCCGGAAGTTCTCCGGCTATGGAGCACAACTTCTATGAGATGGCCGACCGGAGGCAGCTGACTTTCGTGGGGCCCTGGGAAACGGAACTCAGCAGGCACATGAACGGCAGCATTTTTCTCCACGCGCCCGATTCCTTGACCCACCTGGCCGACCTGGATTCACGAAAAATCGGGAAGGCCGCAGTGGCGAGAAAACCGCTGCGGGATCTCTTGAGGGAAAGGGAAGATCAGGGGAAATACGGGTGGACCCTGTGCACGATCCCTACGCCGGAACTGGCGAAACACGCCGGTCTGACCCTGAAACAATACACTCGTCAGGTTGTACGCGCATGCTACCTGGATAAGCCGGATCCGGTCGGCGCCTGGCGCGATATCTACCGTGACGCCATGCAGATCAAAAACTGGTTGAACAGCATGGAGGTCAAGCACTACCTGGTGGAATCAGAAAATGTCGACCTGCGAATCAAGCCGGGAAGACAACGAAAGTGGGTTGGGATCTCAGGGCACAACATCCCGAGCTTTGAGCTTTTTTTGTCCCCCGACTGGAGGGGCACCCAAGGCCGTTACTATGCAGACCAGCCCTCGTTCCGAACCGGAAACCATGTCAAAGGGGTGGATCTGACCTTCCGGAAAGGGGTTGTGGTGGAGGCCTCCGCCCGAAAGGGAGGGGAGTTCCTGAAACAGCAGTTGGCGATGGACAGCGGGGCGAAGAAGGTTGGGGAATTCTCTCTTACGGATAAGAGGTTTTCCAGGATCAACCGGTTTATGGCCAATACCCTGTTCGATGAAAACTACGGCGGTCGCTACGGGAACTGCCATCTGGCGGTGGGATCTTCATATACCGACACATTTGACGGAGACCCCGCCCAACTCACGAAGGAAATGAAACGCAAACTGGGGTTCAATGATTCCGCCCTCCACTGGGATTTGGTCAACACGGAGAAGAAAGCCGTCACGGCGCACCTGAGTGGTGGAAAACGAGTCGTGATCTATGAGAACGGGACGTTCACTTATTGATCGGGGTCGCACCGGTGCGGATCACGCGGGTTTCCCGAATCGAGGGGAATACAGTCCCGATCCGGCAAACCGACTTCATCGCCGCCTTCAAGGGTGCTTGCAGAAATCCACGGAGGGACTGCCTGAGATGGGACTCTACGGTTGGATCTGCCTGGTGTTCTTTCTTTCGGGGTTGGTTCAAGGGCTTTCGGGCTTCGGTGGGGTCCTTCTTTCCATACCCCTGCTGGTCGTTTTTCTGGATATCAAGACGGTGATACCACTTGTTGCCCTGGCGGGATTGACCCTCTCGACCCTGCTGCTCGTTCAGCTCCGTCATCACCTGCAATGGAACAAGATATACCCCCTCCTTGTCGGAGCCTTGCCGGGAGTTCCCGTGGGAGCACTTTTTCTCAAACACATGGACAAGTCCATTATCCAAGGAGTCCTGGGGGTTATCCTCGCCGCCTACGCCGTTTGGGGCCTTTTCCTCGGAAGCCGGCTCAGGGGCATCGGGCAGGGTTGGGCGTATCCGTTCGGATTCGCTGCAGGCTGCCTTGGGGGCGCTCTGAGTGCCTCCGGCCCCGCAGTCATAGTCTTCACCTCGCTCACGAGATGGACCAAGGATCGCATCAAGGCTACCCTGCAGGGATTCTTTGTCCTTTCCGGCCTGGTGGTGGTCTCCGTTCACGCAGCTACGGGGCTCACCACCGGAAGCGTGCTGAAGCTTTACGCCCTTTCGCTTCCCGTGCTCCTGGCCGGGACCTTCCTGGGCAGCATGCTTTACGGCAGGCTGCCCGAAGAGCAGTACAGGAAACTGATGCTTGTGCTCCTGGGCCTGCTGGGCATTTTCCTTTTGCTGAGGGCGTGACGGCGCAACCGGCGTGAGTTCGGGAGGAAGGATTCAAAAGCAATGAAAAAGATCCTCGTTGTCGATGACGACCGAATCATCTCCAGTTTCATGCATGACCTGTTGACGAAGCAGGGTCACGAGGTGATCTCCGCCTCCGACGGCCTTTCCGCCCTGGATGTCCTCGAATCCTATACGCCCGACATCATTTTCGTGGACCTGGTGATGCCCAACATCGGCGGAGACAAACTCTGCAAGGTAATTCGGGCCATGGACCGGCTGAGGGAGGTCCGCCTCGTAATCCTCTCGGCGGTCGCGGCCGAGCAGGATGCCGACATCGAGAAGCTCGACGTGGACGCGTGCATCGCCAAAGGTCCGCTGCCCAAAATGGCGGGGCATATCCTTTCCGTCATCGAGCAGCTGGAAATCAGTCGTTCGTCGCGGCTTTCCCAGGAGGTCATCGGCACCCAGGGCATGGCCTCCAGGAGAATCGCCGAAGAACTGCTCTCCGTAAAGCGCCATTTTGAGATGATCCTTGAAAGGATGTCGGAAGGTATCCTCGAAATTACGCATGAAGGGAGAATCGTCTATGCCAACCCGGCTGCGCTGTCGCTTGTAGGAATCTCGGAGGAAAAGCTCTTGGGAAGCCGTTTGCAAGAGCTGTTTGATGGAAACGATAGAAAAAGGGTGGAAGAGCTCCTGGAAGGGAACGGAAACGAGCAGAACAAGACCATAAGCGATGAACCCCCTTTGCACCTGTGCGGATATCTCGTGGTGGTTCGGAGGCTATACCTCAATGGGGAGAGTGAGACGCTCATTGTTATTATTGAAGACGTTACTGAACGAAAACGTGCCGAACTGCTGCTCCGCTCAGAACGGGATAAGTTTCAGGGCGTGCTCTACGCCATCGGCGAAGGAATGTATATTGTGGATTCCGAATATCGCATAGAATATCAGAATGAAATATGCGATAGGTCGGCCCCGGGGGGCATTGGAAAAACCTGCTACCAGTCCTATATGAACGCAACGACACCCTGCGATTTCTGCCTTGTTGGAAGCGTGATAACATCGAGAGAGACACGGCACATGGAAGCCACCAAACAAGACGGCAGGCAATACGAGATGGTATTTTCTCCGTTTGTAGATGCGGATGAAACCGTTAAGGTGATCGTGCTGCAGAGGGACATCACCGAGCAGAAAAAAATGCAAATGGAGGCCATGAGGATTTCGCATCTGGCTTCTTTGGGCGAACTCTCCGCGGGCGTGGCCCACGAAATCAACAACCCCATAAACGGGATTATCAATTATGCTCAGATCCTCAGGGATCAGTGCGATGAAGAGAGTGAAAGTGCAGAGATTCCGAAAAGGATTATCAAAGAGGGAGAGCGAATTGCACAAATTGTAAGCAAGCTTCTTTCGTTTGCGAGCGACAAAAGGGAGGCCCACGAACCCACGGACGTAAAATCCGTTCTTTCAGATGCCCTGGACTTGATGAGAAGGCAATTGGACAAGGAGGGCATTCGGCTGTTTCTTGAAATGCCCGAAGTTCTACCCCTTGTCAGGGCAAGGCCCCAGGAGATCCAGCAGGTCTTTCTCAACTTGTTGAGCAATGCGCGCTATGCTTTGAACCGGAAATATCCCGACCCGGATACAGGCAAACGCCTTCAAATCCGTGGCGGGACGGCCATGGTGGAAGGGCGGGAAAACCTCTGCATTCATTTTCGTGACCAGGGATCGGGGATTCCCGAGGAAATCATCGGAAAAATCTGCAATCCCTTCTTTTCCACCAAGCCCCGGGGGGAAGGAACCGGCTTGGGGTTGAGTATCAGCCACGGCATCATCAAGAGGCACTCCGGTCGATTGCGCTTTGAAAGCACTCCGGGAGAATACACGGAGGCGATCGTCGAATTGCCCCTGGATGCCCTCAAACATCAGGGCGAAGCATGAACGCGGGGGCTCCTTGAGAGAGGCGCTCTTTCACAGGTCGCAGCGCACAGCTGCAACAGCCGGAAGGATTCGTTGACCCAATGAAGCCGAGGATTCTGATTATAGACGACGAGGAAGGAATTCGTTTCACATTCAAGACGTTCCTCTCGAAGGAAGGCTACCAGGTCTATACTGCCAAGGACTATCAGTCCGGACTGGAGATACTCTCGCAAACGGATGTGGACCTCATTGTGGTGGACATCATTCTGGGCGAACGCACGGGAATTGACATCCTCAGGGAGGTAAAGAGAAGGGAAATGGTGTGTCCGGTCATCATGGTCACAGGACAGCCGAATATTGACTCGGCGGCCGAGGCCGTTAGACTGGGCGCTTTCGACTACCTGGCCAAGCCCATCAAGAAGGACACGCTGATTCGTGCGACCCACATAGCGCTTCATCACAAGACATTGCTTGATGAAAAGAGACATGTTGAAACGGAGAAAGAACTGTACCGTCGAAACCTGGAAGCCATTTTTAGAAGCCTCAAGGACGCGATTGTAACCGTCAATGAAGACCTGGAAATCATCGAGGCCAACGATGCAGTCCGGGGAATCTGCGGATTTGATCCCGGGCAGGTGAAAAAAAGCCGTTTTATCGACCTGCCTAAACGGTGCGGCAAATCCTGTCACAGAATTTTGGAAGAGACCCTCCGAACCAGGGCCACCATCAGCGAACGACGCATTGAATGCCGCCACCCTGATCGTCCGCGGCAAGTGGTCCTTCTCACGTGTTCTCCCCTGGAAGATCGACAAAAGCGGTTCATGGGCGTTGTGCTTGTGCTCCGAGACATCACCAGGCTGAACGACCTGGAGAGGGAACTCGGGGAGAGGCACCGATTCCACCTCATGATCGGAAAGAGCAGGAAGATGAGAGAGATTTACGGGCTTTTGGAGGATCTGAGCGACACGGATACCACCGTTTTGATCACCGGAGAAAGCGGAACCGGCAAGGAGCTGGTGGCCACGGCCTTGCATTACAGCGGGCTTCGATCGAGTCAGCCCTTTGTAAAGGTCAACTGCTCCGCGCTGGCGGAAAATCTGCTGGAAAGCGAGCTTTTTGGGCATGTGAAGGGAGCCTTTACCGGGGCCATCCAAGACAAACAAGGCAGGTTTGAGATGGCTCACAACGGTTCGATACTGCTCGATGAAATTGGGGATATTTCTCCGAGGATACAGCTCAAGCTTTTGAGGGTCCTCCAGGAGCGAGAGTTCGAGCGGGTTGGGGACGCCACCACTATTGAGGTGGATGTGCGTGTCATCGCGGTTACCAACTCCGATTTGAGAGAAAAGGTCAGAAAGGGAGAATTTCGGGAAGACCTCTATTACAGGCTTAAGGTGGTGGAAATCACGCTTCCCCCCCTCCGTGAACGCCGGGAGGATATTCCTCTTCTGGTCGAGCATTTTTCCCACCGGTTCAGCAAGAGGTTCAGCAAGAACATCGAAGGGCTCTCGGACGAGGTATTGAAAGCTTTCATGAATTACCCCTGGCCCGGGAACATTCGGGAACTCGAGCACGCCATTGAGCACGCCTTCGTCCTTTGCCGGGGAAAAACAATCACCCTGGACCACGTCCCCGAAGAAACCAAGACCGGAAAGCCGGCCCTTGGGGCATCTCTTGACCGGAAGCATAGCTCCAAGTCCCCCTTGTCCGCGGAACCTGTTTTGGAAGCCCTCAGGAGAACAGACTGGAACAAAGCGAAAGCCGCTCGCCTGCTTGGGGTGAGCCGCCAGACCATCTACCGCATCATCGAGAAGAACGAACTGGCGCCCTCCGAGAAAGATGGGTTGGATGTGACATAGGCGTCACATGACATAAATGTAACTGTTACGTATTCCGGTGTAACTCATAAGCCTGCTTCATTTCCTTTTTCCTCTAATAAATTGAAATCACGTGTGAATTTTTTCAGAGGTTTGTGGTGCCTTCTGGCAAACCTCTTGAATAAGATATAAATGACGACAAGATGTTTCATGCCATTTGCAAGGAGAGAAGAATGACAGACTGGACCACATGCGCTCATGCGGAAGTCGAAAGAAGCGAATCGAAAGACAGTTTCTCCGAAACCGGCGCTCGAGACACAGCAACGCTGCGTTTGCAAAGGCTCCTGGCGGCCCAATACAGGAAAAACAGCATTGGTCTTTGGGCGCTGGTGGCCTTTATGAATGCCGTTTCCATCTTGATTCTCATGCAAAGCATTGTGCGTTGACAAAGCCCGGTGGGGACAGCATCGTTCCTGCTTTTGCCCGTGTGCCCCGGCACCGGACACGGGTCGGCTGCAAACTCCCTTTCACCTTTCCTCCGATGGCCCGGCCGCCGCAAGGGCTGTACATTCCCGCCTGACAAGTGATATCTTTAAGCATCACTGAAAAGCCGGTGTTTTGCCTGGCCCGGGCGGCCGTTTGGTCGCAGGCCGCAATCCGCGGGGCTTTTCAAAGGTGTCTAAAAGACTATCCGCGCGGGGTGCAACCGCATTGCTGGAGCGAACGTTCATCCATATTCAAGGAATAGGGGAGAAAACGGAGCGAATGCTCTGGCACCGCGGAATAGAGACGTGGACCGATTTTATATGCCATGAAGGAATCATTTTTAGCCCGGCGCGGGATCGTTATATCCAACAAGAACTTATATTATCAAGTGCAAGCTATAAGGATATAAGCTTTTTTGAGAGAAGACTCTTGCCGAAGGATATGTGGAGGTTGTTTGAGGCTTTTCGAAATCGGACTGCGTACGTGGACATCGAAACAAGCGGCGGATACCAGGGCCTGGACGAAGTTACGGTGATCGGCCTTTATGACGGCAAACAGGTTCATTCCTTTGTGAACGGAGTCAACTTGGATGATTTTGAGGTCGCCATTGCAGACTATGATCTCATGGTGACTTTCAACGGGGCCTCCTTCGATATCCCGATCATTCGTCGCTGGTTCAGAACGATCTCCCTGCCCCCGGCTCATATCGACCTCTGCCGTCTGTTGAGAAGGCTGGGGCACCGCGGAGGGCTCAAGAAGATTGAGAAGGCATTCGGTCTCTCCAGGGATTCGGACATTGACGGAATGGACGGGTATGAGGCCGTGGCGCTTTGGAAGGCGCACCAGTGGGGAGACCCTGATGCCCTGGACATCCTGCTCCGCTACAACAGAGCCGACATTGTCAACCTGGAACCTCTCATGCAATGGGGATATCGAGAGATGAAAAGCAGGCTCTTTTCGGATCATTCCTCCTTGAATGCCCAGAAGGGATATTCCAGCCTGTAGCCCGACACTTCGCCCGGGCTGTTTTCTCGACTGGCCACAATCCAGAGTCTTGCTCTCCTCTCCGTCTTCAAAACCGGGTCGGCAAGGTTCCATTCGGGCATAAGGATCATTGCGGTGTCGGCGCTATACTCGATGTCCCCCGATTCTTTGAAAGATCCCAAGTTCGGAGTGGTGCTGTAGCCGCCTTCCAGATCCCTTGAAAGTTCCGAGATGACGAGAAAAGAGGCGTTCTGTTCATCCCGGATGGCCTCCATGTGGCGAAGCCAGCCGTCTATGCCGGTCCTCCTCTCCAGAAGGCTTTGGAATGGGAGTTTGTGGAGGCTGTCAATCACCACCAATACGTCGCCGCTGCGTGTCTCGTTCTGCACAAAGTCGATTTGCCGCCTCACCGCCTCCGGGGTTAGCTTCCGGTCCGTAATTACCCGGAAATACGGGAGCATATCGTTGAACACCTGAAGAGCCTGCTTCAGTCGGTTTGACGCCTCCGATCCCAGGCTCTTTGTCCGGATTGCTTCCTCGGGCTGCCTGCTCAGACGGCACAAGGTTCTCATGTAAATCTTACGCCGGCCGTTTTCGAAATCATAGTAGATCACAGGGGTCTTTTCCCGGGCGATTTCCGTGGAAATCTGCATGGTAAAGCACGATTTCCCTGCTTTCGGCGGCCCGCCCATAATGTTTATGCCCTGGATTCCGTTCAATGCAGCATCGAGTTTCTCAAATCCCGAACGGAGGCCGAGAAGGCCCTTCCCCTTGTCCTGATTGAGAAAATCAAGAAATCGAATTCTCTCTTTATCCGGAGAGGGAAAAGGCGAAAACGGCTTTGAGAACTTGATCATGGAAGACAAAGCCTTTCCCGTCTCCTGCCCCTTCTCTTTCGCCAACGAGCAGAGGTCATAGCCCCGTCGCAGCCCGGAAGGCCATTTGAGAATCCTGACCTTGTATCCCACCCTGGTTGCGAAATCCCTCGCCGCCAGCCATGCCTCCGGCGTGTGGCCGAGTGCCAAAAAAACATGGCGGACGAAGGCAAAACGCTCCTGGGGAATATGCTCCAGGTCTCTTGCCGAGGGAACCGATACACCCGGGAAACCCATCTCCTTGAGGACAAGGAGGTTGTTCTCTCCTTCCGTGACAAAGGTCGCCCCGTCTTCGCACCTCGAGATATCCTGGAGATTGAATAACCGGAATTCTTTTAAAAAGAAGGCCTCGTCACCATGCCAGAAGTGGTCTTCCCTCTTATCAGGGAACACGCAACGGGCGGCATAGCAATTGCCGTCATCCATGAAATAGGGATACACGAGATACCGCCCGTTATAACCGACGTGCATTTCCGTCAGGGTTTTGCCCCCAACCCCGAAACCCCGAAAATAATCGTAGGGGCCGCTTTCCATGAACGCCGAAAATTTTTTGATCTCTGCATTGAGATTCTTGGCGGGGTAGAAGATGTCAGGGATATAGGGCTCCCGATCCGGATCGAAACCGGGGACGCTTTCAGGCCGTACCTTGGCAAGCCTTCCGAAGTGGGCATGGAACCCCCCGGGCACACACCGGTTCCCGCATCGAAAGAAGCCGGCAAACAGGCTTTCGTGGTTGAGGTAAACCGACAAGGTTCCCGGGTGCTCCTCGAAACCGCGGGCACTGCAGAAAGGGCAGGGGGCCTTGAGAAAATTCCCCTCCTCTCTTGAGACTTCCAGGTTTTTCAAGTAAAAGTCCCTGATTTCTTCAATAAAGTTCATCCGGGCTTTCGTTCCTTCATTCGACAGGCGATCATTTTTCCGCTTCTCCTTTCTCCTTGGGAACCGCATCGGACATCCGGAGTACGGAGTGCAGGTCCGGCATGCCGTCACCCTCGTCCCAGGCATTCCGGCACTTCAATGCTGAGGCCGCAGAAGAGAAACGCATGCAGCGGTCCATGCTCCACCCTCGAAGAATACCGTAGATATACGCACCGTGAAAGACGTCGCCCGCGCCTGTGGTATCTACCGCCTCCACGGGGAAAGCCTTTTGGCGGATTACCTCCGAGCCGTCCAATCCTATGCTGCCCGAAGACCCCATGGTGACCACGATCCGGCCGGGGCAAAGCGTTTTCAGGGCGTGGAGGGCATCCAAAGGGGAGGCATTCGATCCCACCAGCGGTTGGGGGAAGGTCCGTGAGGCGATCAGAACGTCCACCAGCCGAGTCAACTCCCCGGCGCCTTCTCTCATGGTTCCGGCATCCATGACCACCGTCATCCCCAGGGCCTTCGCCTGTCGCGCTGCTTCAACGGATGCCTCCATCATGAGTCCGTCCACATGAAGAACCTTCGCATTCCGGTACGAGTCAAGATCCACGTCTTTGGGAGAGAGAGGGGGTGCGCTTCCCCGATGCCAGAATATGGTACGCTTCCCCCCGGATTGATTGACAGCGATAAAGGAGAATTGCGACGTGCAGCCGGGCGTAATTTTCAGGTGTGAGACGTCCAGACGTTCCCTCCGGAGATGAGTCAGAATGTTCAACCCGAAGGGATCATCGGAGATGGAGCCCAGAAAAGCAGAAAAAACACCAAGCCTTGAAAGGGCAACCATTGCCGTGGCGGCCGGGCCTCCGCAACATGCCCGAAATTCCTCCAACTCCGTCTTTTCGTCTTCGCGTGGATACGAGCTGATGCGGCCCCTGTAGTCGACGCAGGCCTGTCCCAGGCCAACGACCTCTACGTCTCGTGCTGACTCGGCCGCCATATCGCTTCGTCACATCCTCTCAGGGAAGCCGGGAGATGGTTTCTGTCAAGTGATCCCCCGCAAGGCCTCTTCAACGGTCTTCAAGTTGGACCTAACTTTTTCATTCAGCGGGCTGGAAGGGTATTTATCGACCAGGGACTTGAGGATCCGATAGCTGGATCGGAGATATTTTTCTTTCCGGCCGGGATCCTCGGTTTCTTTGGCCTTGAGAAAAAGTCTTGCCGCGCGATTTCTCTCTCGATTGATCAAGCCCTCCAATGCCCTTTCGCGCAGCGCTTCGGCTTCGTCGCCTTCCTCACTTCTTCCCCGGAAGGTTTCCAATTCCGAGAACGCCTCTTCGTATTTCTCTTTTTCAATGAGCGTTTTTGCCCGCTCCAGCTGCTTTCGCCTTGCTGCCGTCTGGACCTCCCTCTTCCGTTCGGCCTCTTGCTCCACGGACTCCACCTGCTTCATAGCTTGATCGATTATCTGCACTTGCCTCTCATCGCTCGATCGCAGCCGATGCTTGATCAGAACAAGTTTCGCCTGGTCATAGGCGCCTTGCCCAATCAATCGATCCACTTGCCCCAGAACGGAGGCAAGTTCCGGACATGCTTCCGCGATCTTTCCGTCCACTCGGGCATCTCCGGAGAGCGGGGGCGCCGTGGAGGGTTCGCTCTCTGCGGCGAGGATATCCTCCGAAAGCTCGGATTCGAGTCGGCTCAGAAGGGCCTCCGTCTCCACTGCGCGCTTGGCCAGGGTTTGATGGATTTCCTTCGCCTTGTTTTTCTGTCCCAGACTCCGGTACCAGCGAGCCAGTTCAGAGCGAAACAGCGTGGCCTCCGGAATGTCTTTGGACGCACGGAGCGAGTAACCGCCCATTTCCACGGCTTCCTCGACCATCCCTTCCCGAGCAAGGGACCATGCGAAAACCCGAAGGATTTCCGGCCGGAGGGACCCGGGACCATATGCCCTTACAAGCTCGAGCGACCGGTCAATCACCTCAAGGTGGCGGCCGTCGCGATACGCGGCCAGAATATCTCTTTCCGTATCCAGGAAATCACGAACCGCGCGCTCAGAGGGGGAACCCGATTCCAGAGTCTCCTTCAAAGGACGGGTCTTTTCAAGAAGTTCCAGGGCCAGTTCGACCGCCTGCATGGCCAGATCAGCGCTTTCCATTCCCGGCTGCGGCTCCCCTCCCGCATGCAGCCCGCGGAGGCGGGAGCAGACATCAATCAGTTCCCGGATCGTTTCCTTCTCCTCGTCTCTGAGGGAGGTGTCCGTCTCAAGCATCTGATTCAGAAAGTGCAGCCGGTGCTCCAGGTTTGTCGGTGATTGAGAAAAAGCGGAATCAACAGGGCGCTCTTTTCCGGGCGCTCCGGGGATCTGTTGGAGGCCGGCTGTGCATCCGAGGCCGGTGCCGATCAGGACGACAGCAAAACACAACAGGGTCCGTTTCACTCAACGCCTCCCAAGACCGGCCGAAAGTGCCTCGAGAGGCTCCAACCGTCCTCTCGGAGTTGCACTTCGGCCGCAAATTTCACCCCGGCAGCCGTGTCTCCCGTAGATCCTTTCCGGGTGAGGGGAAGCCCTGTGGACGCGGATACGGGTATTGGATGAAGCCCATCCGTATCTTGGGGCATATGGCGCACCAGGGGTTCAAACAGGAGATCCGCCGGAACCAGACCCTGCTTGTACTCCGTCCTGTTGACCACCGCATTGGCTGTTTCTATCCACAATGGAAGCGCGCCGGACGCTCCGTATATAGCCAGGTGTTTCGACTTCATGGGACGATTGTCGTCGTATCCTACGTAACTTGCGATCACGTAACCTTCCAGAACATCCAGCTCATTGGTGGTCGGATTCCTCCCCGGGATGAATCCCACGAAGCTCGAATTCATGAAGCGGTTTGCCGTTCCGGTCTTTCCGAATGACGGAATGGAAACCGCGGCCCCGTCTCCGCGTTCTCCCATCAGGAGTTTCACGGAATCCTTGGCTCCCCTCCCGGTTCCGAACTCCATGACATTTCTCAAAATCTCCGTCACGGCCGCCGAGGTGTCCCGGGACAGGATTTCCTTATGCCGGGGTTCATGCTCCCACAGGATTTCCCCCTTCCGGTCCATGATCTTCATGATGATCGGAGTTTCTCCCTCATTTGGTTCACGGCCGATGGATTGATACCCTCCGGACATCATCGTATGATATGCCACCGCCGCGTCCATGATGCTGATGGCATTTGCACCGAGGGGGAAAGACAACACCGGGTCCAGCTTTTCTGCAATCCCCATCTGATGTGAAAGATATACCACATAAGTGAGATTCACAAGAGTCTTGAAATCTCTGACACGCCACAGAGTCTCGAACCGGTAGGGCTCCATGTCCTTGAGGCGCTCATAGTGTCTCTCCATTTCCACCTCGAGCAGAGTTGCGACGCCCGAGGGAAGAAGCCCTTCCAGCCATACTTCGTCGGCATCCAATTCGTAGCGGCCCTGAATGATTTGATCCGCTGTGAAAGAAAGCAGTAGGGACCCATCCCCATCCCTCGGGCTCCCTTCCTCCAGGTATACAACTCGATCCGCCTTGGGAGAGCCCGCGTCCAGATAAAAGGACGCCAGGGTTTTCTCGATCTTCTCTCGAAGATCCGGGGCGGGATGTTGAAGATACCGGTCGAGGAGCCGCCGGAGTTCGGCCAGTTCGGCCTTCATTTTGCGATCCAGTTTACGGAGCCGCTCGTAACTATACCTGAGGAGCTCGCGTTCTTCGGGCCGATCCGTGAGGATCTCGGCCGGATCCAGTTGAAAATGGAGACGCTCCAGCAGTTCCAAAGCTTCCTCATATCCCTGGAATATCATGTCCGAGCGGATGCTGTCCCTTGACTCCTCAAAGGCGACTTCCCGGAGAGCCTGTTCATTTACGACCACTCCGTGGTCATCCCGGATTCGCTCTTTGTAGGCATGGTATGATTCGTTGTCTTTTCTTCCCAGGCCCAGAAGGTCCGCCACCCGGCGGAATTCGCTCATATTGAGGCGGTCGGTCAGGTGGTAGAGAAGCCACACCGTGGCCAGGTTCTCAGACCGCACTCCAGCCCAGGCCAAGGAAACCGTTTCACTCTCCGGCGGATGATCCGGACGCGGGATGTAGTTGGTGTTCTCGAAACGGAAAATATCTCTCCTGTTCGGCAGGGGGTCGAGGGCGTTCCATTTCAACTGGAAAGCCGCCGTGTACACAAGAGGTTTGAATATGGAGCCCATCTGTCGTTTCGCATCCACCGCCCGGTTGAAAAATCTGTTGAAAAATCCGCCCACCATGGCCCGGATCCTTCCTTTTTGAAGAACGACGATGCCGCCTTCAAGTTCCGGAATTTTGGTGAGAACCAGCCGCTTTCCCTCGTCCTCGTCGGGGTGAGCTGAAAACATGACCGGAACGTACTGTCCGGCGGAAAAATTCTTCAGGAATTTGGAAGCGTCTTCTCCTCTGAACCGGGCTCCCCGGCCGCTTTTCCATTGGAGCCAAGCCTGCGCCACATCCTCAAAGCCTTCGTAGTCAACAACGCCGCCTCCGTTTTCCCAGGATACCACGATGAAACTCTCACCCTTGGCCTCATGGATCTGGGTGATCCTGGCCATGAACGGGAGACTCTCTTTCGTCTTGGGCCACTTTTCGATCAGGGCTTGCTCAGGCGGCTTCTCCCGGTCTCGCGGACTGCAGCCGCTCAGCTGGATATCCATGAGGGGAAGATGGGTTTGCAGTCCCCGCAGCGCGGCTTCCTGGGTTTCCCTATCGACAGAGGTATGAATTTGAATGCCGGATGTGGCCACATTGTCCACCCCGAGGTTCTCCAACACCCTTCGGAAATGCTCAGACTGCAATTGTTCCCGGACATAGTCCAGGATTACGTTCAATCGGTATGTGATTTTCCCCTCCTTGAAAGGGACAGGGCGATTTTTGGCGGCAAGGCATTCTGCTTTTGAAATGTATTGGAGATCCAACATGTTAGACAAGACATAGTTTTTCCGAGCATTTGCGAGGCGCCTCGCTTCTTCTTTCTCGGATTGGCTCTTCTGGACGAATGGGTTGTACCGGTTGGGTGCTTTGACCGATCCCGCAATAAAGGCCGCTTCAACCAGATCCAGCTCCCGGGGCTCCTTGTCGAAGAAATACTGGGAGGCGATGCCCAGGCCCTTTCCGTAGCCGGTAACGAAGAACTGATTCGCGTACATCTCCAGGATCTCTTCCTTGCCGTACCTCCTTTCAAGCAGAAAAGCCTGCATCAACTCCTTCAGTTTGACCCAATATGACCTCTTTTCCCGTTTGAAAACGTTTTTTGCCGTCTGCTGGGTAATCGTACTCCCACCCTGGACGACCTTTCCGGCCCGAAGGTTGGCCAGGAGGGCCCTGAGGATGGCCTTGGGGTCAAAACCCCAGTGGTGGAAGAAGTTTTTGTCCTCTGCTGCGACAAGCGCTTTGACAAAGGCCTTGGGCATGTCTTCATACCGGATGTACTTGCGATGCGTCTTCTCAAAGAACACGCCGATGGGGGTCTCTCCATCGTCATAATATACCGGGCTTTCC
>CAYVUX010000010.1:0-19624 GCA_964455075.1 uncultured Desulfobacteraceae bacterium
GGCCCTTTTTCTGGGCACCCCATCGGGTCGCTGAATTCCCAGTTTTTTCATTCGGAACGCCAGAGTGGAAGGATGAATATCAAGCAGTTCGGCAGCCCCCCCCGGCCCTCTCACTTTCCATCCGCATGTTCGCAATGCCCACAAGATGTGACGCCGCTCGTTTTCCGCGAGAGTGGACGCCGGCATTTCCTTTCCCCCGTGTTCCGCCATGCCCAACTCGGGAACCGTAAAGTCCGGGGAAACGCTGAGGATCGTTCCGCGCTCCATGACATTTTCGAGCTCCCTCACATTTCCGGGCCAATCGTATTTCATAAGCTTATCCATCTGTGTTTTCGGAATTTTTTCAATGGATTTTCCCATTTTTTTGGAATACAGCCTCAAAAAATAGTGTGCAAGCAACGGGATGTCTTCTTTTCTCTCTCTCAAAGGGGGCACATAAATAGGAAATACGTTGAGCCTGTAATAGAGGTCGTCACGGAATCTCTGCGCTTTTATTTCTCTCCACAGGTCCCGGTTGGTTGCCGCAACCATGCGAAAATCGGATTTGATGGTCTCGGTCCCCCCGAGCCGCTCGAACTCCCGGTTCTGAAGCACTCTCAATAAGCGCGTCTGGACATCAAGAGACAAATCCCCGATTTCGTCCATGAACAAAGTGCCCCCGTCCGCAAGTTCAAATCTCCCCAACCTCCTGCGGTTTGCCCCTGTAAATGCCCCTTTTTCGTGCCCGAAGAGTTCGCTGGGAATGAGGGTCTCAGGCAGAGAGCTGCAATGAACACTGATGAAAGGCTTGTCTCTCCGAGGGCTGTTCCTGTGCACCGCACGGGCGACCAATTCCTTCCCGACGCCTGTCTCTCCCGTGATCAGCACGGTGGTGTCGGTACCGGCAACATTCTTCGCTTGATTGAGTACATTCCTTATGGCGGGGCTTTCACCGACGATATCCTCAAAGTGAAGGCTTTCGAGATGCCTTTCTTCGTAATAGAGCTTTTCCTCATTCAGCTTCTGGTTCAGCCTCCTTACCTCCTCGTAAGCCCGCACATTGTCCATTGCAAACGCCGCCAGTGCTGCAAAATAGGCGAGCAGCTCCAAGTCCGATTCCTTGAAAGCGCTGGAAAGAAGCCTGTTGTCGTGATAAAGGACCCCCACCACTTTGTCCCGAAAGATCATGGGCACACAGATCCGGGAGCGTATCGGACCCTCGCTCGTCGGGCTTGCCTCCGCAGCGGTTCCCACCCCCAGGATGCGGCCCTTGCCTTTAACGGCAACCTCTTCCACCATTTTCAATGAAGACCGGAAATCCGGATCGTCGATTTGTTGCTCGGTTAGGTTTTTGGACGCCTTCAGTTGAAACCTGGGCTCCCGTCCGTCCGCGTCCAGCAGAAAGACGGCGCCCCTCTCTGCTCCGGCAAGCCGATTTACCGTGGAAATGATGTGCTGCATAAGCTCCTTGTCGTTAGGGATCGCGACCACTTCCTGTCCCAGCATGAGGATTTCTTTCAAGAGGTCTTTGCTCTGATCCGTCTTCTTTACAAATGGCCTTAATTCATCGGGAAGCAGGTCGTAATCGAGCGTGCTCAGGATACTATAGGCCTCGCGGGTCACTGCCTTGGCCCTGTCTTCCTTTCCGCTCGAAAGGAGCATGAGAGCGAGTTCCAACTGAGATTTGCCCAACTGGATTTGATGACCGGACTCTTCGAGCCATCGGATGGATGTGTTCAAGGTCTGAATGATTTTCTCCGGGGGCAGCCCCTCCTGTTTCTCCTGCAATGCCTTATACCTGTATGCCACACCCTTCATGAAAATATTTTCGCTGCGGATGGTCCTATGAACTTCGGATTCAAGAGACAGCCCCTGCACTTTTGGCAGCGTTCCCTCCTGCATGGCGATACACAGGTCCATAAGATAAGGATAAGGCTGTACGGTCATTTTCACCTGTCCGGTGAGTTTGAGAAAATCCCTCAGATAGGCGATCGCGTGCTTGGAATCGCCGAGCAGGTAATAGGCATAGGCCAACACCAGTTTCCCATGTATGGATATGAAATCATTGCGGGTTTTGGTGGCCTCCTTGAGGGCGCACTTGAGGTAGTGCAGGGCGTTTTCGCTATGCCGGATGTCCAGCATGATCTTGCCGATATTGAATGCCCCCCAGGCGGCAAGATACTCATCCCCTCGCTCCAGACAGGAATTCCTGATGGTATCGAGCATCCCTATCCCCTGGGTTACCTGCCCCGTAAGGCCGTAGCAGTAACCGACCAGTGAAGCGGCCAGGAGGGGATATCCGCCCTTGGGGTATTTTTCAACGCCGGCCGCGGATTTCTCATAGCTCTCCACAGCCTCACTGAAGCGACCCTGCCAATAGAGAAAAAAGGTGCTGAAGGTCTTGGCCGACCTCAACAGCTTGGGATCACCCAGCCTTTTGGCCACGGCCCAGCCGCTTTCGAAGCGCTTCAGCGCGCTGCGGTATCGAGATCTAAGCCAATCATTCTTGGCAAAATGCATGAGCAAAAGCGCTTCGGAGGATTGCCTATGCCGTCTGCGAGCCCGGGTCAGGGCTTCCTGCAGCAACTCCGAGACCTTTCCGGTGTCATGACGGGCGGTTGAGACTTTTGAGTACTTGATGGCGGATTCAATAAAGAAGTGATCCTCGTCCTCACCCCGCAAGGGCCAGAGGTCCCCGAGCACTTTGCTGTAGCATTGGACGGCAAGCTCCGTTTGATATTTCCTGAGGCTTAGATCTCCGGCCTTGATAAGCCATCTGCATCTGCCCAGATCGTTCTTGCCCTTGAGAAAATGAGGTATAGCCAATTCCAGTTTGGATTCGTCTTGCTGTAATTCTTTGATCAAAATGCCGGCAATTTTATTGTGCAGCTCGGTAGCGGCGCCCTCTTCAGGTTTCCTGTTCCACCTGCTGCGCACCTCGGCATTCGCAAATCGGAAATACCCGGCCCCGAGACTCCTCAGGAAGCCTTCCTCGACTCCCTGCTCCAGGGAAGCCAGAATTGTAGATGCCTTCATCCCTGTCAGGGATACCAGCCAGTCTATCGAGAACTCCTCTTCAAACAGGGAGGCCAACCCGAGAACATGTTCGCCGCCGCTTTGCTCACGATATGAAAAATCGGTCGTTTTGTCCTGATGCATCATCGTGGTGTAACCTCGTTTCCGTGCGGAGAAGGCGTCTTCTCCCTGCACCCGAAAGGGTGGCGCAGTCCCCCGGCCAGCGGTGGGCTCCCCGGAAGCCTTGGTACCCGGGGAATCCAACGGGGGCGGAGTCGTTTGTGATCCCGCAACCAAATCGTGTCCGCCAGGGTATTGCGGATGGGCACCACCTCGGCTTGCAACAGGAGCATTAGGCCTCTTGCAGTCGAAGAAATGAAGAGCGGAATTCTTTTCGCCCCAGGCTTGTGGGAATGTTCAGCAAGGATGGTGACATGATACAGCACCGGTGTCAATCCCTAACAACCAAATGTTGCACTTTATGCGCAATATGTTGAGCATAACCCTTGCGTCTTCCAAGGCAGACTGCTGTGCAGGGGGGCTTCCGGATGCTTGGGAGAACGGCATAGATCTTGCTCACGTAATCCCCCAAACCTGTCCGGGTTTTCATGAAATTCATATTCTTGAGGGATCTGTTGTGCGCCTCCCTCATGGAGTTAGCGCGGGAAGCCGAGAATGCCCAAGCCCCTCCTCGAAATAGACAATCTGGAATGCGTATACCAGAAATTCATGCTTGCTATCAGCGGGGTGTCCCTCCAGGTCAGTCCATCGCAAATCGTCGCTCTGTTGGGGACCAATGGTGCGGGCAAGACAACCACGTTGCGATGTGTCATGGGGAAGGGCCTGCTCAAACCCCTTGAAGGCGAAGTAACGAAAGGGAGTATCCGTTTCGACGGAACGCAGCTTGCCCTCACGGATACCCCCAGGGTGGTCTCCCTCGGAATATCTCTGGTTCCGGAAGGACGGGGAATTTTTGAGGACATGACCGTGGAGGAGAACTTGAAGGTCGGGGCCCATACCCTGGACAAGGACCGCGACCTCCTGGGAGAATTTGAGAAGGTCTATTCTTACTTCCCCGCGCTGCAGGGGAGAAAGAGGCAACTGGCTGGATATCTGTCAGGCGGGGAGCAGCAGATGCTGGCCATCGGCCGCGCCCTCATGACTGTGCCCAGGCTTCTAATGCTTGACGAACCTTCCCTGGGTTTGGCTCCCATCCTCGTGGAAACCATTTTTGGCATCATCTCCGCCATCAGAGACAGGGAAGGCGTCTCCGTCCTTTTGGTTGAGCAGAACGCCTCCGTGGCCCTCGGCATATCGGACTACGCCTACATTATGGAGAACGGCGGGGTCGTCCTGGACGGCAGTCCGGATACCCTGAAGGAGGACAACCGCGTCAAGGAGTTCTACCTGGGGATATCATCGGCCGGGCAAAGAAGGCACTACCGCAACGTGAAAAGCTACAAAAAAAGGAAACGATGGTTCTAGTGACATAGGCTATGAGACTTTCTGTGGAAAACATTTCATTACGCTTTAGCGGCCTTTCCGTAATAAATGAACTGAGCTTTCACGTGGAGGAGCCGGCGATATATGCGATAATCGGACCGAACGGCGCAGGAAAAACCAGCCTCATCAACTGCATATTCGGATTCTATAAGCCTCAGGAAGGAGCAATATTTATTGATAGTGTTTGTGTAAATAACTACAAACCGCATCAGATAGCGAAGCTCGGGATCGCCAGGTTCTTTCAGAACATTGAACTGTTCAGACATCTTACAGTCCTGGATAATATTCTCCTGGGGTGCCACAACCATATCGACTACGGTTTGTTAGGCGCGGGGCTTTTTTACGGCAAAGCCAGAAATGAGGAGATACGAAATAGAGAGAAGGTTGAAGAAATCATCGATTTCCTGGAGATGGAGGACATCCGCAAGGAACTGGTGGGGAATCTTCCCTACGGTTTGAAAAAGAAAGTCGAATTCGGGCGGGCTCTTGCGATGAATCCAAAACTCCTTTTTCTTGATGAACCCACGAGCGGAATGACTCTGGAAGAAAAGGAAGATATCGTCAGATTCATAATCGGTGTTGAGAGGTCATGGCAGATACCAATCATTATTGTCGAGCATGACATGAATGTAGTCATGGATATATCCTATCGAGTGACGGTAATGAATACAGGATTGAAGATAGCTGAAGGGACTCCTGAGAGCATTCAACAGGACCCGGAAGTCATTAAAGCCTATTTGGGTCATAAACAATGAGTTCGTCGATCAAAATCCCGGATACGATCCCGAAAATTTTTCTGGACGTAGTTGAAAGGCACGGAAGTGAAGTCGCGCTTCGCGACAAGGACTTCGGGATTTGGAACGAAGTGACCTGGGCCGATTACCGGTCTCATGTGGAATCTCTTTTCCACGGGTTGAAAAATCTCGGTTTGCAGAGGGGCGATGTGGTCTGCATTATCTCAGAAAACAGGCCGGAGTGGGTTTATATGGATCTGGCCTGCCAATGCGCCGGGGCGTATCCCCTGGGGTTGTACGTTGACAGCCTCGAACCCGAGTTGGAATTTGCTTTGAATCACAACCAGGCAAAATTTGTTTTGCTGGAGGATCAGGAACAAACGGACAAGATTCTGAATATATTGGACAAAATAAAAACACTCAAGAAATGCATAGTCATTGAGTGGGACGGCATGGAAGACTATGACCATCCGATACTGGTCGACTATGAGGATTTGGAAAGGAAAGGCGCTGATCGCTCGAAAGACCACCGCGGGGAGTTTGAGCAAAGTGTGTCGGAAATAAAGTCGGAAGATGTTGCATTTCTTTGTTTGACCTCCGGGACAACGAAAAACCCCAAGAGCGTGATGCTCACCCATCTCTGCGTCATTGCACTGGCGGACTCTCTGATGCAATTTGACGCGTACGGACCCTCTGATGAAGAGATTTCCTATCTGCCCCTGCCATGGATAGTGGAGCGGTTCTTTTCTGTAATATTCCACCTCAAAGCGCGCTACAGAGTCAACTTTCCAGAGAGGATGGATCTTGCAGTAGTTTTTCAAAATATGCGCGAGATTTGCCCTTCCATTCTCATATGCGCTCCCCGCGTGTGGGAGAATTTTTGTACAACGGTTTACATAAAGAACGACAATGCCAGCTTTTTTAAAAGAATGGTGTTCCAGGCGTTCATGCCTGTTGCGGAAAAGGTGGCCCAGAGAACGTTGACCCACGAGCGCGTTCCGGCCTGGCTCAGGGCTCTGTATCTTTTCGGGGACATGGTTCTGTATAGAAAAATCAGGGAACGGCTCGGTTTTCGGCTGATTCGCTTTGCGTATACCGGGGGTGCGGCATTAGGACCCGAGGTGTATGCGTTTTTTCATGCAATAGGAGTCGACCTCAGGCAGATTTACGGTCAGACGGAAATCGGAGGGATTTGCTGCATGCAGCCTCCCGGCGAGGCCGATGCGGAAACGACCGGAAAACCCTTGCAGGGTGTGGAGATAAAAATTTCCAAAACCGATGAAATATTGGTCAATTCTCCTTACTTCATCGGCTACTATAACGACCCGGATCTTACAAAGGATCTTTTTCGTGAAGGATGGTTGTCAACAGGTGATCAAGGCTATTTCAGCGAGCATGGCCACCTTGTGGTCATAGACCGGCAGAAAGATATCATAAAAACCGCATCCGGATACAAATTTTCTCCCCAACTGGTTGAAAATCGACTCAAATTTTCCCCTTATATAAATGAGGCCATAGTGGTTGGAGAGGCAAGACCCTATGTTGCAGCGCTGGTTCAAATCGACATGGAAAACGTCGGCAATTGGGCGCAGAGGAGGGGAATCCCCTATACGACATTCAGAGATCTGGTTGCAAAGAAAGAGGTTGTTGAACTCATCGAGAACGCCGTTAATAAGACGAACGAAAAGCTCGATGAGCCGGGAAGAATACAGCATTTCAAGCTATTGGAAAAGGAACTCGACCCGGATGACGCGGAGGTGACCCGAACCCGAAAATTGAGACGGGATTTCGTCAACGAAAAGTACAGGGATTTGATTGAATCCATGTACAGTTAGGCCAGCATGGAGCTAAGCAATTGAGCGGTCTGGAATATCTCATTCAACTGATAATAGGCGGGTTGTCGACCGGGTGCATATACTCTCTTGTTGGGTTGGGGTTTGTGATCATTTTTAAATCCACCAAGGTGCTCAATCTCGCCCAGGGCGAGATGATGATGCTCGGAGCCTATATCACTCTGAGCCTGCACAAGTTCCTCGGCGTGCCTTTTCTGTTGTCCTTCATTCTCTCGTTAATCGTGGCATATGGGATGGGGTTTACGCTTGAAAGACTGTTCTTGCGAAAAATGATTGGTGAACCCATTTTTTCCGTCGTGATGCTCACGGTTGGCCTGGGGGTTTCCCTTCGCGGCCTTGTCGGGCTCCTGTGGACGCAGGAAGAACAGATCATGGCTGTGCCGCTTTTCGGGAAAGTCCTGGAAGTATCAAATCTCTCAATAAGCTACGGGAACCTGATTGTCATTGTTCTCTCCCTTTTGCTGGTATTGATTTTTGCTGCTTTCTATAAGTACTCGAGGATTGGAATAGGAATGCGTGCAACGGCAACCGACCAGGACGCCGCAATGATCATGGGTATCGATGTGACCAGGGTTTTCTCGAGGTCGTGGTCTTATTCGGCAGTCGTTTCGGTATTCGGCGGCATGGTACTCGCGGGCATCACCATAATTACTCCAAATATGGCCAATTTCGGATTGAAAGCGCTCCCTGCGGTGGTGCTTGGCGGCATCGACAGCGTTTTCGGTGTGATACTAGGGGGTATCATCGTGGGCGTCAGCGAAAACCTGGTTGGAGGGTATCTCGGGGGAATGGCCCAGCAGATAACTCCCCATTTGATTCTCTTGATCGTCCTCGTGGTGAAACCGTACGGGCTCTTTGGCACTGAAGAAATTGAAAGGGTCTAATCGATGGGTGTCAGACTGACTCTCCCCAGAATTCAAACCAGGTACTTCAGTACGAGATACGCGGAGGAAATTCAGGTATTTCGTACGCTTTTTCAGAAGTTCTGGGTTGGAACGCTTCTCCTTTTTATTGTTGTGTTCCCTTTCCTATCCGACCGGTACACCACCTACATCGGAAGCCTCGTTCTCGTTGCGGTGATCGGAAGCATCGGATTGAATATTCTTACCGGTTACACCGGGCAAATATCTCTGGGTCACGGCGCCTTCCTGGGGATCGGGGCGTACAGTTACACCATTTTGCTCACGACATTGAACTTCCCATTCTGGGCCGCCATCATTGCAGCAGGACTGATAAGCGGAGTTCTCGGCGTTATCATCGGTCTTCCGGCGCTCCGAATGAAGGGCCTCTACCTTGCCATGGCCACTCTCGCGTTTCATTTCATCATCGAACAGGTGATCATGAATTGGGAGGCGCTGACGGGTGGATACCAGGGGTTGCACGTACGACGCGCCGCTTTGGCCGGGTTTAAATTCAAGTCTGAGTCGAGCATTTATTACATGCTTCTGGTTTTCGCAGTGGCGGGTACATATTTAGCCGGAAACATTGCCAGATCGAAAATAGGGCGCGCCTTCGCGGCCATCCGGGACAGGGACCTGGCTGCCGAGGCCATAGGAATTTCGTTGACCAAGTACAAGCTTATGGCCTTTTTTATCAGCTCTGTCTATGCCGGCGTCGCCGGGGCACTGATGGCCATTACGCTGGGAAGAATCGCTCCTTACGATTTTAATCTTATTCTCTCAATTTCCTTTATATCCATGGTGATTGTAGGCGGGCTTGGAAGCATGGTCGGAAGTATCCTGGGAGCGATTGCGATAACGCTCCTGCCTTTCGGCCTTACAGCTGTCAGCGATGCATTGAGGCCGTATTATCCGCTGATTTCCACGAAATTCGCAGATGTAAAAACCTTGGCCTATGGGATGGTCATCGTGTTCTTCCTGATGTGGGAGCCCGACGGGCTGGCAGGAAGATGGCGCAGAATCAAAATCTATTTTAAGAACTGGCCGTTTACCTATTAACAATGATGTCAAGAGCAAGGAGGGGGGAAATGGAAAGTAGAAATCGCAAGGGGAAGATGCTGGGAATGCTTGTCGCCGTTACGTGTTGTTTCGTATTCGCACTGTCGGGGTTTGCACTGGCTGATCAGACGCGAGGCATTACGGACGATACGGTTAAAATTGGAATCAATGCTCCCTTGAGCCGCGTGCTCGCACACGCGGGAAAGGCCTCTGTTGATGCGCTCCAGGCCTACTTCACCTATGTGAATGAGCAGGGAGGAGTTCACGGGAGAAAAATTGAGCTGGTGGTAGCCGATCACCAGTACGAACCGAGCCGGTCCTTGGCGGAATTCAAAAAATTGGTGACCAGGGATGAAGTGATGGCATTAATCGGGTGGGGAACTCCTCCCACCACCATTCTCATCGAACCCGCCATGGAAGAGGAGGTTCCCCTTCTTGGTATCAGCGGAGGCACGCCGCTGTTCAATCCACCCAGGGAATACGTCCTTGCCCTGATTACGCCTTACAGGCTGCAGGCGGCCTCCGTGGTGACATACATTGTCGAAGAGCTAAAAGACACGGATGCAAAGATAGGACTTTTTTACAACAACGACGACTTCGGCCGTGAGGGCAAAGCCGGCGTCGAGATGGCGGCGGAGCATTACGGATTGAAGATTGCCGCGGAAGCGCCTCATATAACCGGATCACCCGTAGACAAAGCCGCCGTTACCAAGTTCAAAAGTGAAGGCGTGGATTACGTCCTGGTGGGGGCTCACTCCGGAGATGTCTCCAGCCTTCTGATGGAAATGAAAAGCCAGGGATTGTCTTGCGACGTATACGGTGTTCTGGCTCCTGCCTCGGACCGCAAAATCGTCGAGCAGGCCAAGGATGCAGCGAGAAACTACTATTCTGTTGATGCGCAGGGACGATGGAGCGACACCGAGAGCCCCGGAATCAAAAAGATGATAGAACTGTCTAAAAAATATGCTCCTTCGGACGTCCTCGAGGCAAAAAGCTACTACTATATTCTTGGATGGTACCCGGGCCTCCTGATCGTTGAGGCGCTCGAGCGGGCCGGCAAAGATCTGACCGTAGAGAAGTTTCTCGACGCCCTGAATACCTTCGACAAGTGGGATACAGGCGGAGTAGTTCCTCCCATCACCGTATCGCCTGACCGACGGGTGGTAGCCCTGGGAGGGATTATATGCAAAACCGATCTTGAAAAAATGGACCTCCTTCCGGTGTCAGGATGGGTCGAAGCGCCTCCGGAAATCGCAAATAAGGTACTGGGCAAATAGTTGGACGGCACTCAGGCGGGGCCCCCTGGCGGCCCTGCCTGAGGGAGCACGTTGGATACCGGGACGGACATTATTCGCTCTACGCAGTCTGCAGGAATGGCGCCGCCTTTTCTGAGACGACCGGCGGAGAGCAGAGCATGCCTGCCTGTGAAGGCGAATCATTCTAAAACCCTCACGGGGAGGCATGAAACGGAGAAATCGATACGGTCACGGCAATGGCTTTCAGGAAGTGGAGGTATTCATCCATAGGTGCGGAAAGGATATTTTGTGATGGGCAGCCGGACAAAGTTCGATCCGGAAGGATTTGATAAAGGATGGGAGTTTCTATCGCGGGAGGAGAGGGAAAGCCGAACCCTTGGGCGCCTGAAGGACATCCTGCGTTATGCAGCCGAACGAAGCCCTTTTTATTCGGCTCTATACAAGCGTCATCGATTCATCCCGTCGGACGTTAAAGATCCGGCCGGCTTTTACGAAAACGCCCCCTTTATCAACAAGACCGTGCTGATGGATGAGCAGGCAAAGGATCCTCCCTGCGGCAGCCTCTTGACCGTGCCGGTAAATGATCTTGCCAGGCTCTATTATTCACCGGGACCACTCCTGATTGTTTTCAGCCACGAAGATCTCGCGGCGTATGTAGAAAGAGCCGCGAGGGGGCTCTTTCATGCAGGCGCCCGGGCGTCCGATGTGGTGAACATCACATTCAACTACAATTGGGTCGGAGCGGGTACGCAGCATGACGACGCCTACAGACTCATAGGGTGTGCTGTCCTGCCCGGGGGTGCCGGCATGAGTGAAACACACATAGAGCTCATGAAACTGACCAAGACAACCGTTGTGTCTGCGTTTCCTACCTATGCAATGCACCTTTCCGAAACCGCGGTTCGGATGGGAATAGATCCGAAGAATGATCTGTCTGTGAGGCTCATCATTATTGTAGGCGAGATAAGAAAAGAAGAAGACAAGCAAGACCTGGCCGAAGCGTTCGGAGCCGAAATACGAGAGATGTATGTGGGCAACGAGATGGGCTTTGTGGGCTCTGAATGCGACCATGGCGGCGGCATGCACCTCTACAGCGATACCATTGTAGAGGTAATCGATCCGGAAACGGGAAAGCACGTGGACGAAGGGCAGCCGGGGGAAATAGTGACGACCGACCTGCACCGTAAGGCCATGCCGATCATACATTACAGGACCGGGGATATTACCGAGGGAATTACCTATGAAAAATGCCCCTGCGGCCGAAGTACCCCAAAGATGAAAAGAATTTTGGGCAGAGTCGGGGATATTCCCAGGGTAAAAGGAATGTTCATCCCACCCCGGAGAATCGAGCTTGTACTCAACGACTATGACAGGCTTCAGAAATATCAGTTGGTCATTGACAGGCCGGAGAAAAAGGACCGGATCACGATCAGGATAGAGTGTCCTCCGGGCATGCAGGAGGAAGGTCTGAAGCGATTGCTCGTGGAAAAACTCCGTATTGCCCTCGGGATAACACCTGAAATTGAGTTTGTGTTGCCTGAAACAATCTCCGAAGGAGAGCCCGGAATCCTGGACAAAAGAACCGCAGGGTAAACTTCACGCAGATATCGAGGGATAAACGCATGCAAAATGCATTTCCGCACTGGTCTAAAAACGGTGAAAGCGGCCCCTACTTAATCGGCACACAATGCCGCGAGTGTGATCTCTTCCATTTCCCGCCTTCCGGGATTTGGAGGGACTGTCTCAACGAAGAGGTGGAGATCGTGCATTTCGGAAAAGTCGGTACACTCTATTCTTTCTCCACAATTCACGTTTCGTCGCTGGGTTTTGAAGCACCATATGCGATCGGATATGTGGATTTGGATCACGGAATTAGACTTTATTCGCTGATCGTCGACTGGCAGGGAACGGAGCTTAAAGACGGAATGGAAATGGAGTTGGTCATCGGCATCATAAGAAAAGATGAACGCGGAAATGATGTAGAAGGGTATGCCTTCCGACCGTTGAAACAAAAAGAATCCAGTCACTGACGTCCATTCCAAAACCCGGGTATCCGTCAACGACAGACACATTGCCCCAAGATCTCTTGAGGCGTTCCATGAGGTGCTTCCGGCGGAAGCTGAGGAGGAGAGATGCGAGAAGTAGCTATATGCGGGATCGGCATGAGCCTGTTCGGGAAATTCCCCGGGATCAGCATAAAGGAATTGGGCCGGGAAGCCGTGGTAAGGGCTCTGAAGGACGCAAATCTCAGACCGAGGGACATTGAGAAGGCGTACTGCGGAAATGCGCTGTCCGGGGCGATGACCGGACAGGAAATGGTACTCGGACATGTGATCATGCGGACCGCGGGTTTGGCGGGCATTCCGATTATTACGGTTGAAAATGCCTGCTCCAGCGGATCCTCTGCATTTACCGAAGCCGTAATGGCCGTCTCGGGTGGATTTTATGATCTGATTCTCGTGCTCGGCGTTGAGAAGCTGACGGGGACGAGCACCGCTCACCTGGTCAAATCCATGGCGAGTGCCACCGATGTGGAACTGGAGGCGGGCTACGGACTCATATTCCCTGGAGCATTCGCCCTGCTGGCGCATAAACACATGGAGGAATATGGCAGCACCGCCGAAGATCTTGCCGCTATTTCCGTTAAGAATCACAGCCACGGATTGCTGAACCCCAACGCGCAATACAAAGAGGCGTGTACCATCGAGGAGGTGTTGAACTCACGTATGATCGCGGATCCTCTTCACCTGTTGGACTGCTGTCCTATCAGCGACGGTGCGGCGGCAGTGGTCTTGTGCCCGGCGGAAAAGGCGAAGAAATACACCGACAAGCCGATCCACGTGGCTGCCAGTGTGATGACCACCGGAGAGTATCGTCAGGACAACGATCTTTGCGGTTTTCCTGTTAATGAGCGAGGAGCGGCACAGGCTTATGAAATGGCGGCCATCGGCCCGGAGGATATTGACCTTGCGGAAGTACACGACTGTTTTTCAATAGCCGAACTTGTCCATTATGAGGACCTTGGATTCTGTGAAAAGGGTGAAGGGCCCAGGCTGATACGTGAAAGATCGACGGAGCTTGGCGGGAGAATCCCCGTGAACGTGAGCGGCGGTCTTCTTGCGAAGGGTCATCCCGTGGGTGCAACCGGCGTTGCCCAACTGGTGGAGATATCCACCCATTTGCGTGGACTGGCCGGGAAGCGGCAGGTTGAGGGTGCCAAGGTCGGATTGACACACTGCAACGGCGGTTTCATGCAGGGCGAACCCTGTGTTTGCACTATAAATATCCTCAAGAATTGAGTTCAGAAATAGGGATATTTGAAATACAAACGAAGGAGGAAGTGATGATCGACGAGAAAATAGTGCAGCGCCTGGCATCAATCGTGGGGGACAGCCATGTGTCCGTTTCCCGCGTGGATCGAATGGCGTACGCGTACGTGCAGGGCACGGGCGCAGACATGATCGGACACAAGCTGGCCGATGCGATCGTATTGCCGAAGAACGTCGAGGAAGTCTCTCAGGTAATCCGGCTCGCTAATGAAGAAAGGATCCCGATCATTCCACAGGGAGCCCGAACGAACAGTTGCGGGATGAACGTGGCGCACAAGGGCGGGATCGTGGTGGATATGAGACGCCTGGCCAACGAGATGTATGTGGATGAGGACAACATGGTTCTCGTGGCCGACGCCGGTTTTTCGGTGTACTACCTCATGCGGGAGCTGGACAAAAAGGGACTGCGGTTTCCCTTCATGCCGCTCTATACGGCGGCTCCTCAAATAGGCTCTGCGGTCTCCTGCAACATTACGGGGAATTACATGACCCGTTTCGGATCCATGGGCGATAACATCGTAGGCCTTGAAGTGGTTATGCCGACCGGAGAAATCGCCTTGTTCGGCCCGGGTGCCATTGAGGGCGGCTGGGGGCATTACCAGCGGTATGTCGGCGGACCGGACTTGATGGGTCTTTTTGTGAACGCTTCCGGTGCGATGGGGATAATCACCAGGATTGCAGTGAGAGTTAAACCCAGGCCCGAGAAAGAGACCATACTCTGCTACGGGTGGGAGCGGGAGCACGCGAGAGAACTCACAGAGGCGATGTACTGGATGCAGCGCAGATTTGTGTACGACTTTTTTCTCATCAACAGATGGAATTATCACTCTGCGGAAGTCCAGGGAAGCGTGAAACTGCCGGACAACGTACATTTTATAGCCATGGTGAGCGTGGACGGAGCAAGTGAGACCGAGCTGAGCATGGAGCGTGATCGAATCGTGGAGATTGCAGAGGCAAACAAAGCCATAGACCTGGGCGATCTGGGTCAACTGACCATGGGGCCTCCCTATTACCGGATATGGTTGAGTGTATCCAAATGGATGCAAAGGATAGAGGCCACCTATTTCTGGTGCCCGGTAAAGAAATTCCCGGAAGTGTATGATATATGGGAAAATGTTACCCGGAAGTACGATTTTTGGGATGCTGCTCACTGCCCGGCGTGGTTTTCTTTCCATGGGCGCAATACCTGCAATCCTTATCCCATGCTTGCCAGTGCGGATCCGACGAATGAAGAGGAATTGGAAAGGATGAAGGTTTGGTGGACCGAGCTGAATAAGGAGCTATGCGGGGCCGGCTGCGTTCAGTACAACCTGGGGGACACTTTTCCCGATCAGAATTACGAAGTTTTGGGATATCAATGGGACTTGACGCGAAAAATAAAGAAGTTTCTGGATCCGAATGGAATCATGAATCCGTCGCGTACATACGGAGGCCTATAATGAAGATACAGGATGTAGAAGACAGGACGCATCGATGCGTGGGATGTTCCCAGTGCTTTGGAACGGGTCCTCACCTCCCATTTGCCGATGGGAATCAGACGGTTACTACATGGATATGTCCGACGCTGGAATACTACGACTTTTTTACGAATACCGCCAGGGGCAAGTCGCTCTTTGCGCGTGACTATGTTCATGGCAAACTCGATTTGGACGAAGAGATTGCGAGGATTTTCTATTCCTGCCCGGACTGCGGCTGTTGCGAAGTCATGTGCCCCCCGATCCCTCACATGTTCATCAGTAGGGCCATGAAGGCCGATTTGAACCGGGCGGGCTTTCTGCCCGAGGAATGCCGCAAGCTCAATGAGAACATGCGCAGGGATTACAACCTGTTCGGCATAACCAACTCCAACAGGGCAAAATGGGCCAAGGGCCTTGACCTGCCTAAAGAAGGCGATGTACTGTATTTTGCCGGATGTTATGCGTCCTTCAGACAGGTGAAAACCGCCTGGGCCACCGTGGAGCTTCTGCGGGCGGGCGGGATGCAGCCGGCCTACCTCGCAGAGGAAGAATGGTGCTGCGGCCTTCACGCCGGGTTTTCCGGGGACATCGAGTTGGAAAGGGAACTGGCCAAACACAACGTCGAAGCGATAAAAAAGGCCGGGGCCAAGACCGTCGTCTTTTCGTGCGCCAATGGTTACCGGACTTTTTATTCGGATTACCCCGACCTCCTTGGAGAAAAGCTTCCTTTTGAAATCCGCCACGGGGTCGAAATAGTTTTGGATATAATCAAAGACGGCGCAGTCTCCTTTTCAAAAGGCGAACCGAAGAGGGTCACCCTTCATGACCCCTGCCACTTCGGGAAACAGCATATCGGGAGGCATCACGACTTGTACGAAGAGACGCGGAATATCATAAGAAGCCTCCCGAACGTTGAGTTCGCGGAAATGGAATACAACAGGCGCTGGTCGGCATGCTGCGGCGGAGGAAACAGTGTGACGTCTACGTGGACCCCGGAGTTCACCGAATATCACTCGAAGAAAAGATGCCTCGAGGCCAAACAGGTGGCGGACGTCCTGCTTACGCCGTGTGTCCGTTGCGTTGAGAACTTGTCTGGCGCGGCCAAGAAGCACAAGATTGACATCGAAGTGAGGAGTCTGCTGGAATTTGTCTCAGAAAGAACGTGAAACAGGCACGCGCAGGAATCGCACAGCAGGCTCTTCTTGACAGGAAAACGAATCGGAGACGCTCCCGGGCTGCCATCCCGAGCAGATCCTTCCTTCACCCAACCGGGTATCGTTTGAGAAAGGTCCCGGGTCTTGGAAATCCGCGGGCAGGTTCGATGGACTGAGGAGGAAAACGGCCATGATGAAGCCGGACGAATACGAAGAGAGCCTCAGGCGGCTGAGGCTGAATGCTTACATGTTCGGCAAGCGAATCGAAAGCCCGGTGGATGATCCCATCATCCGCCCGTCCATGAAGGCGGTGGCCAAGACGTATGAACTGGCTCACCGGCCGGAACACGAAGACATCATGACCGCCGCCTCGCATCTTACGGGAAAGAGGATCAACCGTTTTACCCATATTCACCAAAGCATTGACGACCTGGTCAAGAAGAGCAAGATGGGGAGGCTCCTGGGAAGGGAGACCGGGTGCTGTTTTCAGAGATGTGTGGGCATGGATGCGTTGAACGCCCTGTCGATCGTGACATTCGGCATCGACGAGAAGCATGGTACGGAATACCATAAACGATTTACAAAGTACCTGGAGTATGTCCAGGACAAAGACCTGACCTGTGACGGCGCCATGACGGATCCCAAGGGAGACAGAAGCCTGCCGCCTCATAAGGGGAATGACCCCGATCAGTATTTGCATGTGGTGCAAGAGAAGAAGGAAGGCATTGTGGTACGGGGAGCGAAAGCGCATCAGACCGGTGCGGTGAATTCGCACGAAATCATTGTGATGCCCACCATGTCCTTAAAAAAAGAGGACCGCGATTATGCGGTTTCCTTTGCCGTGCCAAGCGACGTGGAGGGGATTACATACATTATCGGGAGGCAGTCCTGCGATACCCGAAAGCTGGAGAAACAGACTATAGATACCGGAAACATTTTGTTCGGAGGGCACGAAGCGCTCGTTATCTTTGAAGACGTTTTTGTTCCGTGGGAAAGGGTGTTCATGTACAAGGAATACGAATTCTCCGGACCGCTGGTGGAGACCTTCGCCGCCTATCACAGGCAGAGCTATGCCTGCAAGGTGGGCGTGGGGGACGTCCTGATCGGGGCGGCGCAAACGGCGGCCGAGTACAACGGCGTGGCTCACACCTCCCACATACGGGACAAAATCGTGGAAATGAACCATCTGAACGAAACGCTCTATTGTGGGTGCATCGCCTGCGCCTCCGAAGGACAAAAAGAAGCCAGCGGCACATACAATGTAAATAATTTGCTTGCCAATGTGCACAAGCACAATGTGACGCGGTTCCCTTATGAGATTTCGAGGCTTGCTCAGGATATTGCAGGGGGGCTGATGGTGACCATGCCCTCGTACCAGGACCTGAAGGCGCCCGAAACCGGCAAGTGGATTGAAAAATATCTCAAAGGCCGGAGCGATGTTCCCACGGAAAACCGCATGCGCATGTTGAGGCTGATTGAAAATCTGACCCTGGGCGCGGCCGCGGTGAGCTATTTGACCGAATCCATGCATGGGGCGGGGTCGCCGCAGGCGCAGCGAATCATGATCTCGAGGCGGGCGAATATGGAAGAGAAGCAAAAGGCTGCGAAACGGCTCTGCGGCGTTGACAAGGAATAGTGCGGGCGCGCGCTGTTCGGCAAAAATCCGAGGGGTTGGGAAAAGCTGCGAGGTAAAGGGAAGGGGTTCAGATGCCGCTGGCAGATATTCGTAAGAAGGGAGAATCCCTGCGGGCGCTCACGATGGTCCCGAGTTATCCGTTGGCCGTCAAGTTCTACGAAGACCCGTCTCAATTCCCGGAGGGGGTCAGGCGGCCGCGGGACAGGGGCAGAAAATGGGCGATGTGCCAGGCATGGGCGCTGTCTCGAACGGTCGGATGGACCATAGGACTTACCCCCACGGAATCGGTGTGTCCTCCCTGCAACATACTATTCGGATGGGCTGAGCTGGAGAGCCTGGATGCTTTCGTGGACTGCTGGCTGGAGATGGGTATTTGCGAAGATCCGGAGGCGGTCCGGGGATACATAGAAAGCCACTCCTGGCTTGAAAAGGGCCGGTACCCCGGCATCGTCTTTTCTCCTCTTCAGTGGACAAAGGTGGTCCCGGATGTTGTTCTCCTGTACTGCAATCCCGCCCAGGCCGGTGTTCTGATTACCGCATACATACGCAAGACGGGAAAAAGCTTCGATTCGACGTTTCGCAGCTCGGTGGTGTGCGCGACCTGTTTGATTGGAACCATGAAGAAGGGGGAGCCCGCAATTTCCATACCTTGCGGCGGAGAAAAAGGCCAAGCCATGAGCGGGGACTCCGAGCTGATCTTCGCTTTTCCCGGCGACTTGCTCGGCTTGATTGTTGACGGGCTCGAGGCAAACAAAAAGGTTCCGTACGGCAGAATTCCCACGGTTCCCAATCTCATGCACGAACCCGAGCTCATGCCGACGTACGCCAAGCTTGATAGAAAACTGAAATACGTCAATTATCCATGATCCCCTGAGAAGTATCGGTCATCGGTCAGGCGGTCCAGTTAAGTCCGTGCGTTCCCGGTCACTCGAACTCTTGAGGCCGGCTGCGCCGGACGACACGGTCGCCGGTCGGCCTGTGTCTTTCCCCTCGCCGTTACGCCTGCCCATCAACGAGATCCCCATCGACCATAAGGAAATAGGCCTCCGGATCGGATCCCCTTCGGCCCCGAGCTCGCGGCCGAAGGGTTCCTCAGGGAAGCAATCCGCATCTCCGGCTTGGGCCTGTCCCGATGGGCGTGACGAGATGCCTTCTTCGACCTTGACTCCGTCTCGGGCGGAGGCGGGTTTTCGAAGCCCTCGCAACAATTGCGCGTGGATTTTTTTTGTGTGCAAAGGGTTTTGGTGAACGGGAGCCGGGGAAAAGGAGAGGCGAGGGGGAGAGCCGCCTGGAGGCTGGGTGTTTATACCGGTGGATTTCTATTGTTCATGCCGTGCCGTGCAAAGAAGATTTTGCGCGCTTGAGTCCCTTCCGATTTCTGACCTCAGATTTTCAGCAGCCGGCATGATCAGTCGGAAAAAAGGATGAGAAAACATCCCCCATTAGTAGTCACAAAAATCAGTCTAGCTCTTTAATCAATATGCACATAAAAGAATACCAACAGAATAGTAAGACGCATGGAGCGGAAACAAGCATCTGGAAGGATAGACGATTCCAGAAATTGGATGATTATTACCTAGTGCCCATCCACAAATCATTTTTGGGCACTTGGGAGTTTCCAATTCTTCGCACCGCTTCGCGGTGACTCAGTCCCACTGCTTCGCAGCGGGTTCCCGGTTTCATAAATGAGAGGTTTTTCGCAAGATCAAGGAAACCGGGGACCCGCCCGAAGGGTGGGGAGTCCGAGCAA
>CAYVUX010000011.1:0-19422 GCA_964455075.1 uncultured Desulfobacteraceae bacterium
ATGATGGCCCATGAGACGACGGAGAGAAAGAACAGGATAAGCAGCACGAACTTCACCACCGGACCGGCATGGAGAACCATTTGGACGATGTCGCTTCCAAACGCACCGCCCGTGTAGAGTCCGGTCTGGGTTCCAACCAAAAACAATAAACCTGTCATTGTCACCTCATTGACGTTTCAAGGGTATTCTTCCGAGTGTTATCGATCAAGAGAGCCTCGCTCAAACGCATCGGCGATCTTGGTCATGAAGTCCATTTCCGCCCCTCCTGAGCTATAAGCCGCCGGCCTTGGGCCTATCGGAACCGGGCAATAACTTCATAATGTAACCTCGTCATGTCCATGTTTCAAGGCATATTTTGTTCCTTCAGAAGGAGCAGCGCCATCACAGGCAGAGCGGGAAAGAGGAGATCACGCTCTTTCCGCTCTGGGGGCGGGGGAGGGAGACCTGAGACGAAAGTGACGGACAAGGAACTCCGCAAGTCCACGGCAGTCGTCCGTCCCAAACACGGGCACGCACAGCTGTTTGGGCGGGAAGTCCGTGACGAGGGCAACCAAATGCTCGTCTTCCGAGCAGAGGGGCTTTGGGAGGATCTCCGGGCGGAATACTTCGACCTTTGCCTTTCCCGTCCGCTTATAGCCTTCCGTCAGGACAATGTCCAGCCCGGATAAAAGGGGAAGGAGCTCCTCCGGGCTGTGGTCATGGTTCACATCCTTCACCATGGCGATTTTTTTCGGCGAAGAGATCATGGCGGTTGTCGCCCCGGCCTGTTTGTGCCGCCAGCTGTCTTTGCCTGGCCGATCTATGGAAAAGCCGTGGACATCGTGCTTGATGGTTCCCACCCGAAGCCGACGGCTTCTAAATTCAGGAATCAAGTTTTCAATCAAGGTGGTTTTGCCGGAGCCGGAGGCCCCTACGATATTCACGATGGGTGGTTGTTGCTTATTCATTCCTCGTTCAGGCCTCTTCGTGGGTTTGCTCTCCGAAGACGAGCCGGAATATTCGGTCCTCTTCTTGGAGGCATTGTTCTTTCAAGAGGGAGTATCTTCTGAGGAGCTCTTTCCCCTGCTTGGTCAAACGGGTGCCTTCTTTTCTGTCGGCATGAATGATGCGGGCATGAAAAGTCTCTTCGGTGGCTCTTATTTTCCCCCAAACGCCTTTATAGGACATTTTCATCAATTTCGCCGTTTGATTGAGGGATCCCGTCTTCTCTATGTTTTCGAGGATCTCTTTCCTCCCCTCGCCGATGACAATCCGGTTGTGTTCATCAACAATCCATTGCCTTGATTTGAGTCTAAGCATGTCCGCCCTCCTCGTCTTGCCCCACCTCTGTCCACAGCCCTCCGCTTCTGGACGGGTCATATCCACCCAGAGACCGCACACGCCGACGAAAATGAGAGGACCGGACCACCTCCAGCAGGCCCTGAATCCGGGGCTCCCCGACAACAGAAGAGGGCACGACCAAATCGTACTGCTCTCTTTCGATAGGGATGAAATCAAGGTTCAGCGCCTTGGCCGCGGCAAAGATTCCCATTCCGCAGTCGGCGATTTGGCTGAGAATATCCACGGCAACAGCCATGTGGGTAAATTCCTCGTGGTCGTATCCCCGTATGGTGGAGGGGTCGGTTTCGAGTTGTCTCAGCTTGTAGTCGAAAAGAACCCTCGTGCCGGACCCGGGCTGGCGGTTTACAAAGCGCAGGCGGCTCCCCGGCAGGTCCTCAATCCCCTTGATGTTTTGAGGGTTTCCCCGGGGCACGATAAGGCCCTGTTCGCGCCTGACCAGATGAAAAACCGATACCCGCAATCCTTTTAGGTACCTGCGGATATAGGAAAGGTTGTACTCGCCGGTTTCCGCATCCAGCAAATGGGACCCGGCCATGTGGCAGCTCCCCTTCCGTAAAGCAATCAGGCCGCCAAGACTTCCTACGTTTGCCGACGAAATCCGCAGACGGCTTCCCTTTCTTCGAATCTCGTCGGCCAGTAGGTCGAGCGTGTTGTCATGGCTCCCGATAATCACGATGGTGTTTCGCAAGTCCTCTTCGTCCACAAGGAGTTCCGCATGGACGGGTTCTTCCTGAGCAATGCCTTCGAAAAGCGGAGGAATGCGCAGGATGCCTTCCGCACGGGTCAGCGTTGAGATGGCTCCTGCCGCTCTTCCCAGGGGTGTCGCCACATACCGGCCGCCTACTTCTCCTATGGTAACGCGGACAAATTCCTCCAGCCCCAATCTGGAGGGGATGGCCCGCGAGGGAAGCACCTCAACCGATGCCGGTTTTGGAGCACGACGCCCCTGCAAAGTGTAGAGCAGGGGTTTGATGAAATGCTCAAACGAAAGCGTTGCGGAAACCGCGTATCCGGGGTTTCCCATAACCGGCTTGTCTTCAACCACGGCCAAAATTGTTGGTTTTCCGGGCATCATGGCCACTCCGTGTACCAGGACTTCGCCCGTTTCCCGGATGGCGTTCACGGTGTAGTCTCTGCTTCCGGCGGAGGAGCCGGCGTTGATGATTACCACATGGGCATCGGACCGAATTGCCCGTCGCAAGGCCGCCCGGACCTTTTCTTCCTCATCGGCCACAATGCCGTATAGCACGGGAACACCCCCGGCTTGGCGGATAAGTCCTGAAAGAATGAAGGAGTTGTATTCAATGATTTTCCCTCTTTCCAAATCCTCCTTCCCGTGGAGATCCCTATGGCTTACCAGCTCCGATCCCGTAGGGATGACCGCCACACGGGGCCTTTCCCACACATTCAGGGAAAATACGCCCGCACCGATCAGGGCTCCAAGGTCATAAGCTCGAATCCTGTGGTTCTGCGGGAAAAGCAGCTCCGTGGCGACGATGTCCTCTCCGACCTTCCTCACGTTCTGCCAGGGATATGCCGATGAACGGATTTCCAAGCGGTTTTCGTCGATTTGATGGAGTTTCTCCACCATAATCACGGCATTGCATTCCGGTGGCATGGGCTGGCCCGTATTGACCCAGTAGGCGTCCAGGCCCACTTTCAGAGTTTTGGGTGCCCGTTCCGTGGTTCCGTACGTGCTCTCGGCCTTGACCGCAATGCCGTCCATGGCAGCGGAATGGAAAGAGGGAGCGGAGGATTTTGCAAAAACCGGCTCCGCGGTGACCCGGTCAAGGGCCTCCTCGGACGGGATGCGTTCCTTTCCTGTTCGCACTTCCGGTCCAAACCGCGAGAGAAATAACTCCCGGGCTTCCTCGAGGGTTTTCATGGAAAGATAGATCTGTCGTTTCATGGCCCGATCCGTCCGGAGTTCTTGAAGAGCAGGATTTCCACCTTTTCACCCTTGTACATGCCCTCTGTGTTCATATGCACGCGGAGAAGCCCGTCTGCTTCAACCAGCGGAGAGATCAAACCGGACTTTCCGAAAATCGGTTCCGCGGTCAGCGTGTCCCCGCTTTGTTGGAGAAGCTTGACCCGGATGTAGTCCTCACGGCCGCTCGCCGACTCAATATTCCGGCTGAGCAAGGCCTCGACTTTTCCTCCGGCAAACGCGGATTCTTCCGCACGACCCGAAAGCCTGGAAATCAGCCGGCTCAGGAAGACTTCCGCCACCACCAGGGCCGAGGCCACATGGCCCGGCAGACCGACCACGGGCTTTGTGCCTGATCTGCCGATAATGGTGGGCTTGCCGGGGCTGATGGAAATTCCATGGACCAGGAGTTCAAAGTCCGGCAATGCCTTGAAGATCTGGAGGGTCAAATCCCGGGTTCCCACGGAGCTGCCACCCGAAACCCAGACTGTATCCGCCTGCCGGACTCCTTCCAGCACGAGCGTCTCGAGGGCGGCAGACTCGTCCGGACACAGACCGAGATAGAGGGGCTCGGATTGGAGTTCGGTGCAAAGGCCGCTCAGGGTGTAGCGATTGACATCCCGGACTTGACCTGGGAGAGGCGTCGCTCGGGCCGGCACCACTTCGTCGCCTGTGGAAATGACGGCGACCCTGGGCCGGCGAAAAACGGGCACTTCCGAGAGCCCGAATCCGGCAAGAACACCCAGTTCCTGCGGGCGGAGGCAGGTTCCCTTATGGAGGAAGATGCCCCCCTTCTTAAAGTCGTCTCCGGGGAGAATGACGTTTTCAAGCGGGGAAATGGACCGGGAGACCTCCAGGATTCTTCCATCCAGGGGCCTGCAATATTCGACCATGACCACCCCGTCCGCTCCCTCGGGAAGCATTCCCCCGGTGGAGATTTTGGCCGCCTGGCCCTGCCGGATATGCGTTTCCGGGGGGCGGCCCATGTTTACCTCGGTGCATACTTCCACGAGCGCTGGAAGGCTCTCTGAAGCTCCGAACGTGTCCTGAGCCCGTACCGCATAACCGTCCATGGAGGACCGGGAGAAATGGGGCAGATCCTCGGGAGCCGCCAGGTCGCGATTCAGTGTCCGACCCAGAGCTTCTTCCAGGGGGATCGTTTCGTTGCCGACCGGGGGAAACCCGTCGATGATCGCAAAGACTTCCTGGGGCGTTTTGACCTTGAAGAAGGTTTCCATAGCGGTGAATATGTCACAGATGACATAAGTCCGCAACAGAAAAATTGTCGAATCGGCCGGGGAGCGGAAATTCGCTGTTTCCGTGAATGGGGTAGAGTAGAGGGTGCAGCGGGTTGGAGAACGTGTTCGATCGTGCTATGATTCCCATATTCGGCGTTGTTTCGTTGGGAAACCGAGTCCTCAGGACAGGTTCGGTTTGCTGCGGACGACGTCCACCGAGCCGGAGGCTGAATGGATTGAAGAAGAAACCCTACAGGAAGCTTGTCTACTGGTTGACAAAGAAGGAAGTATCCGGACTTCGCCGGTCGCTCAAAGAGCGTGATATCCGCCTCAAGGAGGCAAAAGGAATCGTTTGTGCACCCTTGGACCCTCTGAACAAGATTGCCGGCGTCCCCCCGGAAGTGTGGAACGCCACCTGCGCACGGCAGGGCAGCTGGTATAGGAATTCCCCCAAAAACGGGCTTACCCTGATTGTGAGCACCTTTGAATTGGAAGGATTTGAGAGCCGAAAAGAGGCGGTGTTGACGGAATCCGATTTCATCCCTCCCCGCTGGGCAACTCCCGAAGAGAAAGAGAGCATGGTGGCCGACCCTGTCTTCTCGGAGAAAATGCCCGGACAATGGACGCGCATCGAGGAGACGGAAAAAAGAATATATCTGAGATGGGCGCGACGGCTGGGCTCCGACGTGGAGGGCTACGACTTTCTCTACCTCTCCCACACCGCGAACCACGCCAATTTTGTGGTTCCCAGATTTTTCGTGGAAGATGAAACGGGAATCGTTCCTTACTCCATAGACCGAAGCGCGCATTTGTGTTCCTGCTGCGTGGAACTCTTCCAGGTGCTGGGATATCCCTACCAGAGGAAGTTCGTGGCTCCGTGCCCGGGGGCCACGATCTTTGCCAGGCTTCCGCAGGACCGTTATTTGTTGGTGTCCAAGACATGAACCCGCCGGGGCAATCGGTGCCGACCGCCCGGTCGGTGGAAATCGGATGATCCAACTCACGAGTCCAATTCCCTGGGGGAGTTCCCGGCTGAAATCCCGGACAGCATGCGGGCGTCTTAGCTCAAGGAACGTTGGTGCCCATAGATGAAGGGACGGAAAGCCGAGGAGAATGCCGTGCATATGATTCGCTCCAAGAGCATCCATGCAAGCATTATGGGCCGCTCAAAGCCCTGCTTTTCGCGGGCTGGGAAATGCACTTGTTGGCAGACGAAGGCTTGGGGCGGGGCGGCTGTACGCTTTCATAAACCGTTACGAGATTGGGAGGCGTACCAATGGAACAAGGAGGCAGGAATGAGCATCCCTTACGGCTCTCCAATACGTTGACGAGGAGAAAAGAGGCTTTTGTTTCCGAAACGGGCCGGGAAGTGAAGGTCTTTACCTGCGGGCCGTCCGTTTACAGAAGACCCCATGTGGGGAACTACGCCACGTTTCTCTATGAAGATATCCTTGTCCGCTATCTGAAGTATCTCGGCCATAAGGTCCACTGGGTTATGAATATCACGGACGTCGAGGACAAGGCCATGGAAGAGGCCCGGGAACAAGGGCTGGACCTCCAAGCCCTCACAATGCCGGTTGTAAAGCGATTGTTCCGGGAAGCTGAGGAGTTGGGCATATCGCTTCCGGAGGAGAGCCCCCGATCTTCAGAAGTCGTTGATCAGGCCGTCTTGATCATCCGGAACTTGCTGAGAACCGGTTATGCCTATGTGCACAAAGACGATGTATTCTTCGATCCGCTCAAGTTCCCCGGGTTCGGGAAACTGTATGGACTGGATATGCGCAATTGGCCCAAGAAACGAATACGATTTCGAAGGGACACCTATCCCGGCCGAAGATGGAATCGGGGGGACTTCATCCTCTGGCATGGGTGCCAAGACCGGGATGGCCCCGCCTTTTGTTGGAGCACACCACTTGGAAAAGGCAGACCCGCGTGGAATGTGCAAGATCCTGCTGTGATCACAAAGTATCTGGGTCCCCGCATCGATATTGCATGCGGGGGGGTGGACAACCTCTTCCGCCACCATGATTACACCATTGCCGTGACGGAGGCCTTTTCCGGGGAGAAACTCGCCCGATACTGGCTTCACGGGGAACATGTGCTCTTGAACGGCTCCAAGATGTCCAAGAGCAAGGGGAATATTGTGTACCCGGGCGATCTCTACCGGGAGGGCTATACAGGCAAGCAAATCCGTTTCTATCTCATCTACGGACACTACAGGGAAAAGAAGAACCTGACCGAGAAGAGCTTGGGCGCTGCGGTGAGCCTTCTTGAGTCGTTTCGGAGCCTGGCGAATGAATTCGTATTCCCCGATTCCGGGGCCGGACGGAGCGCAGGAGCTTTTACAAGTCCCCTTGTTCGTGAAATGGTTAAGGGTTTTGAAAGGCACATGAGCAACGATCTTGACGTCAAGGGATCGTTCGACAGTCTCCACAAGGACCTCGTGAGATGGAAACAAGTCAAAGATCGGGGGGATCTCTCGGATCGGGATCGCCGGGAGGTTGCATCCGTGCTCAACCAAGCGGATCAAGTCTTCCAGGTGCTTTGAGTCCGGCGCGGGACTGACCTCTTTGCTCCTTCATGCGATGCGGAGCGACTCTCAGAGGAGGACCATTTCCGGGGGAATGAATGCCGATTCGAGCGGCTTGACATTCGGCCGGGAGAACTTAATTTTCTGAGTGAAACAAGATGACAAAAAGGAGGTGATTTCAGATGTTTAACCTGGTTCCATGGCGCGAACGAAAGGATCTGGACAGATTCAAGGACGAGATGGACAAGCTGTTTGACCGCTTCTTCTCCTGGACGCCGTCTCTAAAAAACAAGGAGGGAGGATGGATCCCTTCCCTGGATGTTTCCGAGACAGGAAAAGAGATGCTTGTGAAAGTGGAACTTCCCGGGATGGAGGCGAAGGATATTGATGTGTCCGTAGCCGGTGACGTCCTTACCATCAAGGGAGAAAGGAAACAGGAGTCCGAGGAGAAAGACGAGAACTTCCATCGGATTGAATGCAGTTACGGCGCATTCTCCCGGTCCGTGCGGCTTCCCGCGGAAGGGGACCCGGACAAAGTGGACGCCAGCTATAAAAAGGGTGTACTCAAAATCAAGATTCCGAAGACCAAAGGACAGGCAAGCAGAAAGATAGAGATAAAGACATCGTGACCGCTTCTTGATGAACGGGGTCAACATGAGAAAGGGAAGCAGAGCGTTTCGGCTGTTTCCCTTTTTCTGCGAGATTCTCCGGCTCAAATGCGCCGCGGCAAAGGATGTCAGCCGCCATCGTATTCGCCTATGACCAGGGCGGCGTTATGTCCACCGAATCCAAAGGATTGTGATAGGGCGTTCTTTATGGGGTAGGGTCCCGTCCGGGTGACAAAGTTCAGGTCCGCCATGGGATGATCAAGGTTCCTGCATATATGGGTGGTCTTATTCCGGATGCTCAATGCCGTGACAACCGCTTCGATGGCGCCGGAGGCCCCGAGCGTGTGCCCTATGAGGGACTTTGTGGAGTTGACCAGGGCCTTTTTGCCGAAGATTTTTTCGATAATTCTTGTCTCGATCTCATCGTTTAACTGGGTCCCGGTCCCATGGCTGTTGATGTAGTCAATGTCTTTTTCCGACAGCCCCGCGTCCGCCACCGCCTGATGAAGCATTCTCTCGATATTCCGGCCGCTCCCCTCCATCATCATAATGTTGTGCCCGTCACAGGTTTCCGCGTAACCCAGGATTTCGCCGTATATCCTGGCGCCTCTTTTCCGGGCATGCTCCAGGTCTTCAATGACCAGGGCGCCCCCTCCGCCCTCGCCGAACAAAAACCCGGTTCTTGCTTTGTCAAAAGGCCGGTTGGCCCTGTCCGGATGCTCTTCTTCACCGGAGACCAGGGCTCTCACCGTATCGAAACCCAGGAATATGGCCCCGTAGTCGTCACAGAGGTATTCTACGCCTCCAACCAAAGCCAAATCATGCTCGTCCGATCTCACGGACTTGAAGCCGTAGCCTATGGCCACGGTGCCCGAAGCGCAAGCGGCGCAAAACGTATTGTTGCTTCCAAGGAGTCTGAATTTGATCCCGATATTCCCGGAGCAGGCATTGGGCATGGTCATGGCCACGCCGAACGGATTGAATCGTCTGGGACAGACCAGCTTCTCCAGAGTTTCCTTGAGAACCTGGACATTATTGTCCTTCTCCAGCACGGAAACGGCCTTTTCAAGTGATTGCCTTTGGCGGGTCAGCATCTGGTGGGAAAAGCAGGAGGCAAAGGTGCTCAGGCCCCCGACACCCGTACCCATAAAGACGCCGAACCGCTCGCTGTTGACCCCCTCCACGGTGTATGTGTTTCTTTTTTTGTCCGCCTTTTCGTACCGGAGTCCCGCAGAATCCAAGGCTTGAAAGGCACATGCCAGAGCCATGAGGCTCGACTTGTCCAGTTGCTTCTGTTCCAGGCGGGTGATCCCGTATGATGAATAGTCCAACGCGGGAAGGGGAGACCAAATTCGGGAATGGAAGTCCGAGTAGTTGAACCAGTGCTCCGGAATTCCGGCTACACAGGTTTTCCCCGCCAACGCGTTTGCCCAGAATGTGTCCACATCCTGCCCGATGGACGAGACGAGACCCAGACCGGTAATGGCAACGCGTCTTTTCATGGTCTTCTCATCCTATGTCCCGGAGGTCTTCCCGACCACGGACATGATATAGTTTACGGCGTCGCCGATGGTGACAAGTTTTTCCGCCTCTTCATCCGGTATCTGCTTGTCGAAAGCCTCCTCGAATTCCATGAGCAATGTAATGATATCCAGGGATTCGGCGCCCAAATCATCTACAAATCGGGTTTCCAGTGAAAGATCCGCTGCTTCCGCACCGAATACTTCCGCAATAAGTTCCTTTACCTTGCTGTACACCTCGTCGAATCCCACATCCTTCCCCATTTACAGACCCCCTTTTCCGTCGAGGTTAGATCCACGCACTACCAACACCAGAAACGGCTGCAAACCTGCTTTCAGCGGAACAGCGCTTTGCCCGCCCCCCTGGGCAGGGTAGCGGTGAATTCGGCTTCAGCCGCCCGTTCTTCGTCCACGCTTGCCAGACCGGCGAACTTGACAGCCCAGGAGCTTTTCTTCAGGAACTCCACACGAAAGACCAGTTGATCGCCGGGCGTCACAGGCCGCCTGAATCGGATTTTATCCATGCCTATGAAATACACGAGGGATCCTCGGATCTCCTCGGAGGCTGAGGCGAAGGCGAGCACGCCTCCGGCCTGGGCCATTCCTTCAATGACGAGTACGCCGGGCATAATGGGATTTTCCGGAAAGTGACCCGCGAAAAAGGGCTCATTGAAGGTGACATTCTTCAGGGCAACAATGCGCTCACCGGGCACCAGATCCAAAACTGCATCGATCAGGGCAAACGGGTACCGGTGGGGCAGAGCCTTCAAGATTTCCTGAATGTTCAGGTTTCTCTTCATCTTCGAGCCCTGAGAACGCGTTATATCAAAAAAAGCGTGTCGGGATACGCCTCAATCCCCTTGTGAGCTTCCATCCGGAAATCGCTTGTTTCCGAACTGGAAACCCCTTGTGCCCTTCATCGAAAATTTGCATGGGCCCCTGCAAGTCCCCGTGCCGGGAAGTCATCACAAGGGGTGGTCCCAACCGGCCTCCAAATCGGCTCGAGCGTAGGAATCCGCAAGTCTCTCCTCTATATCCTGCCGAAGGTTTTCCAGAGCATTGCTGTCGAGCCTTCTGGGTACAACGCAAGGGTCTCCCCATTTGATCATTACTTTGCTGAAGGGTTTGGGCACCAGAAACCGGTCCCAACTCCGCATAATCCAGGCCCTGTCAGCCGACACGATAATGGGGAGTATGACCGCGCGGGAGACTTGAGCAATTCCGATGAGTCCCGGTTTTACAACGCCTTTGGGCCCCTTGGGCCCATCCACAATGTGAACCAGCGCCCGGTTTTCCCTGAGGGCCCTCAGAACGGCCAGAAAGGCGGCTCTCGCGCCCCTGGAGCTGGACCCCCTGACCGCGACCAGCCCCAGCCGTTCCGCGACGCCCGCGATGAGTTCTCCGTCGCTGCTTCGGCTGATCATGACGATGGGTTTGAACTTCCTGAACCTTGTGACATAAGCCAGGGCGGGGAGGAAGCGCTGATGCCAGATGGCGGCAACCACGCGGCCGTGCTGGCTCAGGGAGTGCATAGCGGCTTCTTCACCCACCACTTTTACCCGGATGAGGGAAAGGTAAACGCGGAGGAGATAATAGCAAAAAGGGGTCAAGCGATATTTGAGCAAATAATGGGCAATATTTCCGGCCAAGGCAATACTCCGGATGAACAAACTGGAATATGAAGGCGCTCCCGCCGGCATTCGCCAAAAGGGGGCCGAAGCACAGAAATTATATTTTAAAGAACATTTTGAATGCAATCAACTGCTGAGTGGCTCATGCCGGACCATTTTTCCGATTCACAAGGCGCATCATTTGCTGCCGGGAGAACAGGGACGGCCAGAGGTCTTTCAGCCCTGCGCCCCTCGCCTCCTGGATCCGGAGGAAGGCGTCCGAAACCCGTTGCCTATTGGGGACCCTCGCCCCGGGGGAGTGCAAAGAAATGACAGGAAAAACATGCGGAAAAAGGGACTGCTTGCCGAAAAAAACGAAACTCAACCGGGCAAAGGCGCCGCGGAAAACAGAGCAAGGAACCGATCGGCCAAAATTCCCGACTGCAAATCTCTATTTGGACCGGGCGTCGTTCGCTCCCGCCGGTTCTGGAACGAGAGGGAAAAGGGTCTCCAGGTCCTTGTGGATCTTTTCGCTGTAATATTGCACGCTATTCGGGTTGGCCATGATCATGTCTAACTGGCGGGTGTGGATGATCAAATAACCGAGAATTTTCAGGCGGTTTTCCATGAATGTCCTGCTTCGGTCCTCGAGCCGGGAGATGAGGGTATCCTCTTTGACCTCCGCGCGGAAATCGTATGCCTCGAGAATATCGCGGATGAAAAAGACCCGCCTTTGTTTTCTGCTCGGGTCGGCCGCCCCGCCTTTGAACTGGAAGCTGATGTAGTTTTCGCTGGAGCGCTCGCTTACGAGGGCCTCCAGGATGGAGAAGTGGAACCCGAACCGGGAACTGAGGCAGCAGTAGTTGCGTGAAATCATGAAGTAGTTCCGGGTGGCATACCGGGAGCGTATACCCGGGACCAGGGCGGTATCCCTGGTGGACTGGAACATGACGGACATGAAGCCCTTGCCGTCCACAGGAGGGGGCCCCTGCCAGGGCACGGCCGAGATTCCCTCCCAAACCGCCCTCATGGGGATGGAAGCGATGTTCTCCAGGCGAACATACTTGCCATCCACCTCCTCCCGGAAGCCGTCGTCCAGGTTCAGGACCCACCACTGCATGGGAACGTCTCCAAGGAGCTGTTTGCTGGATCGCTCGGGAAAATGGTGATCCTTCCCGAACCGGAACATCTCCTGGACCGATTTTTCGTGGCAGAACCGCGTGATATCATGAAACGTCTCGCAGTTCCGAGAGTTGAATGAGGGCGAGTCCGGATCCAGGAGACGAAGCGGTGTGATGTGTTGAGCCGCCCCTTGAAGCGCCTCGTACACCGGGCTCCCCTTCATGAGATTGCGGGGGCGCGCTCGGCTTAGAAGAAGGGATTCCTTCCGTCCATCGAAAATACGGCGGCTGTCCGCGTCCACGGTCACCATTCGGCCGTTCTCAAGGATTTCCATGGCGCGAGGAACACCGAAAACGGCGGGAATGCCGAATTCCCTGGCCACATTGGCCAGATGGCCGGCGACGCTTCCTCTTTCTGTCACCACGGCCGCGGCGCGATCGAGCAGGGTTGCCCAACGGGGCAGGGACTGGGCCGCTACAAGGACGGCTCCCTCGGGAAAACGAAGTGTATCCGCATCCCTTCGAATTTGAAAAACGTCACCGGCTCCGACCGCCGGGCTCGCGGTAACCCCTCCGGACAAAAGTGCCGCCCCGCTTTCTTCGTCTTCCGTTTCCTCGATCTTCGAAGGAATTCCGCCCTCCCCGGTCTGCTGCAGAGGACGGCATTGGAGGATGATCAAGGCGCCGTCGGGCCGCACCGCCCATTCAATGTCCTGAGGCACGCCGTAGTGCTGCTCAATCCGTACAGCGAGCTCGGCGATTTCCGCCACCTGCTCATCGGAGATCGCAGGGGCGCCGGCCTCCTTTTCTTCAACCTTGATGCGACGGATGCCCTCTGCGGGGTGGGGTTCGAACTTGGTTTCCTTTTTTGCGATCTCCCGGTGGAGAACCCTCGGGGGATTTCCGCGTTCAACCACGAAGAGATCGGTTGCGGTGCTGCCGTCCACCACCGATTTTGGGAGGCCCCATGTGGCGGTCACCACGATCCGATTGTCCCGGATATCCACTGGATTGCTTGAGTAGGCTACGCCCCCGGCAACCGCAGGCACCATGCTCAGGCAGCCGACGCACATGGCGATGTCCTCGTCCCGGAGCCCGCGGTTGAGCCGGTAGGTCATGGCCGGGAGACTGTACTTGCTGGCCAGGATTTCCCGATAGGCGTCAAAGAGGTGTTCACGGCTCACATTGAGCTCGCTGCGATATTGCCCGGCGAAGCTGGTGCCGGCGAAGTCCTCACCGAGGGCGCTGCTTCGCATGGCCACGGTTACACCCGGTCCGTTTTCTTCCCCCATCCGGTCGTACGCATGCAGGATGGCCTTTTCCAGGTCTTCGGGGAGGGGCGAGCGGATAATGAGCTGCTGGATGTCGGCGCTCAGATTTAATAGCTCGTCACGGCGCTCCAGGGTAGATGCCTGGATACGGCGGTCGATCTCCGTCTGGAGATCGTTGTGGGCCATGAAGCGCTCATACCCGTAAGCCGTAACTACGAAGCCGTTCGGGGCTACCAACCCCAGGCGATTGACAACCTCGCCCAGGTTCGCCATTTTTCCGCCCGTGAGGTCGGCCGTCTCCCGGTTCACTTCCGAAAGGAACAGGACAAGGGGGCCCTCCCGAGGCTGTGGCTTCCGTTCCACATGGAGGCTTATCCGGTCTTGGATTTCCCGAAATCGTGCGTAAAGTATTTCATACTCGGGTCGTTTCGGAGCGAGCTGGTTCAGTTGCCGGATGATCTGCCAAACGCTCGTGGCTACGCCGGTGCAGCGGGAGTGAACAAAGGTCATGCCGAAGGGGCGGGATCCTTTGAGTGCCTCCTCCATTTCGGTCATGACCTCCAGGGCCCGGTTGTTGGCGTTCAGCAGAAGCTTAAAGTGGTGGTACCGATCCTGGAAGGCCGTCCGCAGTTCAGCAGCGTCGGAAGTCCCGGCGCTGGAGGGTCTTCCGAGCAAGGACCGCAGGTAATTCAAGACTCGGACCATGCCTCTCTCTGAAAAACGCCTTTGCGGTGCCCTGATCCGCCCGGCAATGACGAAAAGAGGCCGAAGGCAAGCAAGTGAATGAGCGCCTTCAGCCTCTCAGGACATCTGTTGGAATCGGCCTGCGGCTGCTAGTGCTCAAGGCGCATTCCCCAGCCCTCGAGCATGAACATGATCCCGAAACCATACCACAGGGTGTAGACCACGTAAAAAATCAGCGAGAAGGTCACCACGCCCAGACGTTCCGTGAGCCTCTGGGGCTCAATGCCGTAGTAGTTGTAGGCCGGCTCCACCGCCTTTTTCTTAACAAAGTCCACCACCGTGGCCTCTTTGAACAATTTCTGCTTGCCCAGATCCTTGTCCATAGCCTTGCACGCTGTCCACCAGTTGTAAAGGGCTTGCCTGGCGTCATAGCCGTATTTTTCCGATACGGCCTGTCCGTTGTTCGCGAACATGGCGTCCGAGTCGGCCAGACAGGCGGTGAGGATCTTTCCCAGATCCCCCCGGATGGAGATTGTCCCGTTCAGCGCAGTCGCCGCCGCACCTGCGGTGTTGAAGAGAAGAGCCGTTTGCTCGGCCTGCGCTGCATCCACCTCCAGGGTTAGTTCCACCGGCTGCAGTTCCGTCGACTCCACCTCCTTCTTCGCCGCAGGGATGTAGTAGGCGGATTTCTTGGAAATGGAATTGTACAGGTCGTCCGAGTATTCCAAGGCATTCTTGCCGTCCATAAGCGGCAGGAACATGAGGATCAAAACGACCACGAAGGCCAATATCAGCAAGGCGCCCCTGGCGAATTCGGATTTGTGTGCGATCATGATTTCACCTCCCCGCCTTTGAGGACCGACAGATTTCGGAAAAACGTGCCGATGACCCACACCCCGAATCCGCCGATGACAATGAAGAAGGCCCACACGCCGATGCTGTCGAGTACGGCTCCGGTCTGTTTGGAAACGGGGATGAGCTCGATTTCACCAAGTTTGCCGGGCAGGGCAAAGATTCGATTCACGAACCCGGCCAAGACGGCCATCGCATAGAACCCTCGGATCACGATCCCCGGAACCACCTTGGTCACCATGGCCCCGACCTGGATCCCCAGGAGCGAGCCGAGGAGCATGCCCATGGCCAGCGTGTAGAAGATGAATCCGAAAATGGCGTATTGGCTGATGGACGCATATCCCGCCGTGAAAATGATCTGAAAGATGTCCGTCCCCACCGTGGTCATGGAGGAGACTCCCAGCATATATACGAAGATGGGAAAGGTGAGGAATCCGCCGCCCACGCCCATGATCCCGGCGGTGAGCCCCACCAGGCAGCCGCTCATGACCAGAAAAAGCCACGAGATCTGTCGGCCTCCGGGGATGAAATCGTGGTCGAATTTGACCATGGGAGGAATGCGGACCCCCTGGATTTTTCTGGGCAGGCTGCCCATTTCGGCGCCCTCCACCTTTCCTCCGTGCGGGGCTTCGGTCTTGCCTCCGGGTTTTCGCGCTTTGAGAAAATCCAGCATGGCATAGGCTCCCAGGAAACCCAGCATGAGGGAATAGATGGTGGTGATGAAGGCGTCGCTCAACACGGGGTTGATTTCATAGAGGACGCGGTTGATTAATCCTCCGGCGGTGGCCCCTATAATGGCGCCGATGAGGAATACCGCGGCCAGTGCTACGGACACGTTGCCAAGCTTCCGATGGATCACGCTTCCCATGATCGCCTTCGCGAAGATGTGGAAGAGGTCGGTCCCGACCGCAAGGATCCCCTTGATCCCCGCGCTCATGAGAGCCGGGGCAATGACGAACCCTCCACCGGCTCCGATGCAGCCGGTGATCAAACCGGCAACGAGTCCGATGAGAATGGATACGACAAAGATGCCTGCAGAATAGTAGGCGGGGCTGTAGGCTTTCTTTCCTCCCAGTACGTCCGGGAGGGTCTCACCGACCTGATCTGCGAAAGCAAAGCCGCCTAAGATGGCGGGAATCGTAAGCAAACCGAGAATCAAAAGACGCCTGCGGTCGCCGAGAATCGTCTTGGACACCCCAATCTCCCACCTGGCATGAGCGCGTGCGCCCTCCATCATAAAGTGACCCCACTGTTTGAAGAATTTCATCTCTTCTGGACCCTCCTTTTCAGCGTAGTGTTGTGTCGGTTGCCGCGTTCTTTTCCGGGATGTTCATCTAATTTCAGCCGGAGACGCGAATGCGCGGGGTTTCATCTCCCGGAATTGCCCTCGGTATGCGATTCTCACGGCCGTACCGTTTCCTCCATCTGCCGGATTTTCTCCTCTTGCAGGGACTTTTTTTTCTGTGCGTCCTGAATTTTGTAGAGGAGGTCGTCAATGTTGATCGGCTTCATGAGGTAGTCGAACGCTCCCAGTTGCATGCCTTCAATGGCTACCTCCACACTGGCATGGCCTGTGAGCATAATCACCTCAACGAGCGGGTTCTGTTTCTTTATTTCCCGGAGCGTCTGAATGCCGTCCATGCCGGGCATCTTCACATCGAGCACCACCACGTCCACCGCATTCTGGTCAAGGTAGGCGAGGGCCTTTTCTCCGCTCGGTGCCCCGGTGACCTGGAGCCCCCTTTTCCTCAGGCGTTTGAGGACCGTATCCAGGAACTCTGCTTCGTCGTCCACGAGAAGGATTTTGAAATCCTCCATGAGGCTCACCTCTTTGGGCCTGCCGCGCCACGGGTTGAAGCTTCCCAAAAATTTTGCTGAAACGGGAAGGGAAATCCGCGGCCGGTCCGTTTTTCGTGAACACCGAATATGCGGGGCGTGCGAGCTTTCGCTGTCTTCCCCGGTTTAGCCGGTTTCGCGGGCGGCATCGGCCGACCGCTTCAATGCCTCGGATATTCGGTGCGTTGCCGTCATCGGTTTTTCCGATGGTGAGCTTTCCAAATTTTTGCCAGCAGTTCATCGAGCTCGCAGGGCTTGGTGAGGTAGTCGAAGGCGCCCAACTCCACCCCCTCGCGGGCGGCCTTCTCGGAGCCGTGTCCCGTGAGCATGATGACCTCCATTTCAGGGTCCATCTTCTTGAAGACCTTCAGCACCTCGATGCCGTCCATGTCCTCCATCTTGAGGTCCAGCACCGCCACGTCAAAATCCTGACCGCGAAGGGCGCGGATGCCCTCCGATCCGCTGTACGCCTTGCCTACCACCATGTTTCGCTTTCGCAAACGGTTGGCAAGCACGTTCACGTATCCTTCCTCGTCGTCAACGAGAAGAATTCGGATCTGCTCCCCGCCGGGTGCCTCTTTCTTCTCCATCGTCACTCTCCGGATCCCCGGGACATGGTTTTGATCTGTGCAGAGCCGCATCCTCCATCCAACCTGCCATCCATCTCCGAACGCGTGATGGAAAGAATTTCCAAACCTTACGCTCATTCTTCCCTTTGCGTTTGGGGTGGCCCCCCCCCACATTCCAATCTGCAATCGAGGGGCTCGGTCCCTGCGGGACGCCCCTATGACCCGGTTTTCGATGCCTTATCGCTGTTAACATCGGAGTTCCAGGTCTCTGAGGGTGTTCCCCCTCCTTTTTGCCATTCCCCCTCTCGCGGCAAAGGCTCTTTGTGAGTCGGGATGGTTATCCGAAACGTCGTTCCCCGGTCCACCACGCTCCGGACCTCTATATCTCCCCCCATTTTCTTGATGATCCCGTAGCAGATGGCAAGGCCGAGGCCTGTTCCTTTTCCCACCGGTTTGGTGGTGTAAAAGGGATCAAAAATGCGGCCCAAGTTGGCAGCAGGGATGCCCGGTCCCGTGTCCGCCAGCGTGACTACGACGCGGTCCCCTGCCAAGGCGGTTGTGATATCAATGCTGCCGCCGTTCTTCTCCATGGCGTCCAGTGCATTGTTGATAAGGTTCAGGAAGACCTGCTGCAGCTCGGTTTGCGCCGCCTGAAGAGGAGGGATGTCTTTTCCGAGATTCATGTTGACGGAGACATTGCTGTACCGGGCCCTCTGGGCGGAAAGGGCCACGATCTCCTCGATCAGCTCGTTCAAGTCCACCTCTTTGACTCTGGAATCCGTCTTCCTGGCAAAGCTCAGCAACTTGTGGGTGATTTCCTTGCATCTCCTTCCCTGGGTTTCAATCTGCTTCAACGCCCGCTGGAATTCCTCCAGACTTTTGCTCTCCTTCAGATCGTCTTCTTCCAACAAGTCTTCGATCCAGCCCGCCTCCTCCACCATGATGGCCACCGGGTTGTTGATTTCATGGGCGATTCCTGCAGCCAATTCGCCTACCGAAGCCAGTTTTCCCGTCTCCACGATCTGTTCGTTCATCAGCTGTTTTTCCTGGTCCACTTGGGCGATTTTGCCCACCATTCTCCTGGAGAGGAGATAAGCCATGCTCAGGATGCCGAGCCCGCCAAGGACCAGAATGGCCAGAGTGACCTTTATGGCCTTTCTGTATTGGTAAAACGCATCGGAGTGTCTTTGCCTGAACATCAAGAGCCAGTCCCCGTTTTTCAGTGAAGCTCCTACGTAGAGATATTTGATGCCTTCCCGATCCAATTCCTCCGTGATGCATATTTCTCTATCAAAGCGGCCTTGGCCTGCCAACCACTCCCTGCAGGGTTCCCCGGCAGGGGACACGTCGGTCAACGGCTTGGTTTGAAATCGCCCTTCCCCGTTTAAAATATAGGCGAAGCCGGTTTCTCCTATATGAACCTGCTCCACGAGGTCGTTGAACGCCACGAAGTCAATGGTCGCCCGGATGATGTATGTATGCCCCATCCAGTTTGCTTTCACGGCGATGATAAAATGCGGAAGCCCTCGCAACCCCAGGAAGACATCGCTTACAAAGAAATCCTGTTTCATGGCCTTTCGGAACCAATCCGCATCGAAGTAAAGGGCCTTGCCCAGTTTGAACGGCCCCGCGTACGCGATTTGCAGGCCGCGCTCATTGACGACTCCCAAATCCACAAAGACCGGGCCGTGGGACGTTTGGAGCGTCTCCAGCGTGTCGCGCAAAAAGGATTCGCTGGCGAGTTCGCCCACACTGAAGGTTTTGGTCAAAAAGCGGATGTCTCCCAGCCTGGTTTCCAGAAATGTATCGATCGCGCGCTTGTGTTTTTTCACCAGGGTTTCGAGGTGGGCGTGCACCTTTTCTTCGTAGGAATGTTGAAATTGATAAAGAATGGCGATACTGACCAAAATCATGGGCGTGATAGAAACCACAACGATCACCAGGAATGCACCTCTCGCCAGCGAACGGAGGGAGCCGTTTCTATCTTCCGGGTCTTTTTTCGTCGTCGAGTTCGGCAAAGCGGGTTCCATTTTCCTCAGAAAGCCTTGACCGTTGTTTCGAGGAGCCGGTCAGGATATCTTTTACCACATTTTTCAGATTTTCCACACTGCTTCCCTGCTTTTCAACAAATGCCGCCGGTTTTAACCCGCCGCCCATCTGCTCATAATCAGAGGCGTGCACGTGAAGAACCACCGGCAACGTCGGAATGCGGTCCCCGATTTTCTCCAAAAGCCCCCATCCGCCGGCATCCGGCAGGTCCGGATCCAGGACGATCAAGTCTAGCTGATCAGGGCCGTAGGCCCAAAACAGGACTT
>CAYVUX010000012.1:0-7586 GCA_964455075.1 uncultured Desulfobacteraceae bacterium
GGATTGGAGCCGGACCCCCAAAGGGAGATGCTGGAGATCGGCTGCGGGGTGGGAGTTTCCGGGATTGTGGCCACAGCTTTCGGCCACCGGGTAACTTTAACGGAAAGCAACCGCCACGCATTGAACTTTGTCAGGGCGAATGCCGAAATCAACCTCCCGGAAAGCGAATCCTTTCCCGAGATTCTCATGCTGGACTGGAATCGGCCCAAGATCGAGGGGGCGTTCGATGTGATCCTGGGCTCCGAGGTGGTTTACAAGGAAGCGGACTTCGCGCCTCTCCTGGGGCTCTTTCGCAGCTACCTGAAGCCGAACGGGCTGGTGATTCTGGCCGAAGGGCTTCGATCCACAAGCCTGTCTTTCTTCAGGCAGATGGCGTCTCACTTCGACATCGAAGCCCGAAAAAAGGTTCTCCGCTCGGCGGAAAAGGAAACACGCGTGCTCCTTTGCACCATGGCTCCCAAAAAACTGCATTGACCATTCCCTGCTTGACGACGAAGCCGTTGATCCCGCGCGGACCGCTGCACTCCGTTTAGGCCGTTGGCTTCCCCGCAAACCCAGGCCACGCAGCCTGTCGTAAGTCGGTAAACGCCCGGTTTTTCGTGTCCAAATACCTTATCTTTTCGATTTCGATAGCGATGCCGGTTTCAATTTCGATTATCCAGCGGGGCGGATCTCCACTTTTGCAATCTCCGCGTTGGGCTCGAACCGCTTACATCCTGGCGCGGACTCTTTCCATGACGATTTTCTGAATCTCTTCAAGCCGCTTCTCATCAACGGCCTCAAACCGGAGCACAAGCACCGGCTGGGTGTTGGAAGGTCTGACCAATCCCCAGCCTCCGTCAAAGAGGACCCGGGCTCCGTCCACGTCGATCACCTCGTAGTCCTCTTTGAATTCTTCCACGAGCGCGGAGACGATCTGAAACTTCCTCTCTTCCGGGCATTCCATACGAATCTCCGGTGTATTCACCATCCTGGGGACATCCGCCAGCCGATCCGCGAGGTTTTCCTCGGACTTGGAAAGAATCTCGAGCAGACGCAAGCCGGCGTAAACGGCGTCGTCGTAGCCGAAATAGCGTTCCGCAAAGAAGAGGTGTCCGCTCATTTCCCCCGCGAGAAGGGCTCCCTCCTCCTTCATCTTGCTCTTGATCAGGGAGTGTCCGGCCTTCCACATGATCGGTTTTCCCCCGTGCTTCTCGATGTCGTCATAGAGGGTCTGGGAGCACTTCACCTCGCCGATGATCTTGGCCCCCGGATGGCGCTCCAGAAGATCCCGGGAGAAAACGATCATGAGTTGATCCCCCCAGATAATTCTTCCTTCCCGATCCACCACCCCGATCCTGTCCGCGTCTCCGTCCAGTGCGATCCCCAGGTCCGCAGAACTCCGGTCCACCCTGGCGATCAGGCTGGAGAGGTTCTCCGGAACCGTGGGGTCCGGATGATGATTCGGAAACGTTCCGTCCGGATTGCAGTAAAGGGGAATCACCTCGAATCCACAGCGTGCATAGGCTTCGCAGGCCACAGGACCCCCTGCCCCGTTTCCGCCGTCCACGACCACTTTTCGCTTTACAGGGCCTGCTGAAATGTTTTCCTCGAGATACTGCAGGTAGGGCTCCACCACGGCAGTCCTTTCCTCAGTCCCCGCGCCCCGGCGGAACCGGCCCGACTCGACTATCCCGCGGATCTTCTGAATCTCGCGGCCGTAGATCGAGGCCTTCCCCAGGCAGACCTTGAATCCGTTAAATTCCGGAGGGTTGTGGCTTCCGGTGATTTGAATCCCCCCGCCCACATTCAACTGGTGAAGGGAAAAGTAGAGAAGAGGCGTAGGTACCATGCCCACATCCACCACGTCCATGCCGGACTCCATGAGGGCATCTCTAAGCCATCGGGAAAGTTCCGGAGAGCTCAGCCTGCAATCCTGTCCCAGGGAGATTCTCCTTTTTCCGTGTTCCTGGTAGTACGTTCCAATGGCGAGTCCCAGCTGATGGATCGTCTCGGGATTCAGCTCCTCGGGGAAGACCCCGCGGATGTCGTATTCCCTGAAAATATGGGCTTTCATAGCAGCCTCTCCTTTCCTTGTCTTTTCAATTGATCCACGACCTTTCGAATATCCTGCGATCGATTGAGATCCGCCACCAGCAGGGCGTCGGCCGTATCCACGACAAGGCAGTTTTTGAGCCCCAGGCACGCCACCAGGCGCCCGCCGTGCCCCGATACGTAGTTGCCCTCACAGTCGATCTGGAGGCATTCCCCTTCCGCCACATTGCCCCGGTCATCACACTCCGGAGACTTCAACGAAAAAAGGGATGCCCACGAACCCACGTCGCTCCACCCGCATGAACTGGGCACCACGACCACCTCGTCCCGGGTCCGTTCCATAACCCCGTGATCAAAAGAGATCGCGGATATCTCCCTGTAGACCTCCTCCAGCACATCCTGAAACCGGTCCGTACCCAAGGTCTTCTTCAAACGGACGAGCCGTTCATGGAGTTCCGGAAGATGGGCCTCAATTTGTCTCAGAATGGTTTCCGGGGTCGCGACAAATATTCCCCCGTTCCAGTAATACCGGCCGCTTGTTACATACCGCTGGGCCGTCTCAGCGTCCGGCTTTTCCACGAACTCCGAAACCCGGTGCGCCTGAAGCTCCCCTGCGGGCACCGTGTCCGTGCCTTTTCGGATATAGCCGTATCCCGTCTCCGGTCGATCGGGAACAATGCCCAGGGTGACGATTCCTCCCGAAGCAGCAATCTCTTCCGCTGCACGCAGGGATGCCAGGAAGGCCGCCGCATTTCCGATGAAGTGGTCCGCGGGCATGAACGCCACGGCCTCCGTGCAACCGAGATACTGCGCGTAAAGGGCGCCCAATCCAATGCAGGGTCCCGTGTTTCGCCCCACGGGCTCCGCCACCAGATGCACGCCTCTTCCTTCAAAAGCCTTTCGCGCCAGGGGCAGATGCTCCCGCCCCAGCACCAGGACTATGTGTTCCTCCCGGACAAGACCGTCCAATCGGTTGCAGGTCTCGACCACCATCGGTCCTCTTCCTGTAATATTCAGGAACTGTTTCGGCAACCGCCTCCGGCTTGCCGGCCAAAATCGCGTGCCGGCGCCTCCGGCCATAATCACGGCAAACATGGATTTCTCCGATCCTCTCCTCAAGATCCTTTCGGACGACCGGTCTATTGGAGGCTGCTCGAAAGCATCCGGATGCAAGGCTTCCGCAGACCTGAGGATTGAGCCGTACTTACAGCACACCGCAGTGACGCAGGTCAAGCGTAACGACGCAGAGGGGTGCTGTCCGACAGCCTCATCAGGTCCTGTAGTCCGCGTTGATACTCACATAGTCGTGGGTGAGGTCGCAGGTCATGATCCGATCCTCATAATCGCCCTGGTGGAGGTCCACCGTTACACGGAACTCTTCCTCTTTCATGTGATCGGCCGCACGCCGCTCCACATCCGGCCCCTTTCCCAGGCCCGAGGATACGATCTCCACATCGTCCACCCAGATGTCCACGCTCCGCTCCTGCATGACGATGCCGGAGCGTCCCAATGCCGCCATGATACGCCCCCAGTTCGGATCCTGCCCGTAAAAAGCGGTCTTTACGAGACACGAATTCGCCACAGTCCTGGCCGCATTCAAAGCATCCGCGGCCGTCCGCGCCCCTTTGATCATTACATGGACAAGCTTCGTGGCCCCCTCCCCGTCCCGCACAATCATCCGGGCGAGCGCCTCCAGGACGGACTCCACGCCAATGGCGAAGATCTTCCGGTCCCCGTCATTTAGGGTGGTGTTGCCTGCGGCCCCGTTGGCCAGCAGGAAAACCGTGTCATTGGTGCTCATATCCCCATCCACGGTAATCCGGTTCAGGGTCTTGTCCACGGAAGCGGCCAGAATTCCGTTCAGATCCAGGCCAATCGGTGCGACATCCGTCAAGACGAAGCACAGCATAGTGGCCATATGCGGCATGATCATTCCGGCGCCTTTGGCTATCCCCACAATCCGATACGCTGTGTGCCCGGCGCTTCCTTCAAATCGGCTCATCTTTTCGAAGGAGTCCGTGGTCATGATGGCCCGGGCCGCCGCGGGCAGCCCCTCCTTGGACAGGCTCTGTGCCAGACGAGGCATAGCACTCTCGATCCTCCCGGTATCCAGGGGCGCACCAATGACGCCCGTCGAAGCCACCAGGACTTCCTCGGGCTTAACGCCCACGGCCTTGGCCGCCAGCTCCGCCATTCGGCGCGCAGCTTCCTTTCCGGCCTCCCCCGTACACGCGTTGGCATTTCCCGAGTTGGCAAGAATGGCGCGGGCCTTGCCGTTTCGAAGGTGCTCCCGGCTCACGACGACCGGCGCAGCCTTGACCTGGTTGGCCGTAAACACTCCTGCCGCATCCGCGTCCATTTCGGAAAAAATCAGGGCAAGGTCTTCTCCTTCGCCCTTCTTGAGCCCGGCCGGAACCGACGAGGCCTTGAATCCCCTCACCGTGTAGCCTTGATTTCCCGTTCCAGCCTGTATCTGATTCTGTTTCATATGTTTCTCAGCGTCCTATTGGTTCGCTCCACAGCATTTCTTATATTTCTTCCCGCTTCCGCACGGGCAGGGAGCATTTCTCCCGATCTTTTTCTCCTTCCTCCGGACCGTTGCGGGACGCTCTCCATCCCCACCGTGGCTCATCCTCAGATTCCGCCGTTTTTTCGGCATCTCCTCCACCGGCCTTCGCACCATCTGAATTCGGAAAAGGGTCTTCAATGTCTCCCCACGAATCCGGTCCATAAGCCCTTCAAAGAGGGCGAAACCCTCCTTCTGGTATTCCCGGAGCGGATCGAGCTGCCCATACCCCCGGAGTCCTATTCCCTCCTTCATGCTTTCCATATCCTGGAGATGGCTCACCCACTGGTTGTCGATGATCTGGAGCATGATGAGCCGTTCCAGACGCTCCATATCCTCCTTTCCGAAAAGCTCTTGCCGCTGCCTGTACGAATCGATCACGGCCTCTTTGAGCATATCGTGGAGGACCTCCGGCTTGAGCGACTCAAATTCCTCTTCTCCCAGGTCGCCGGGGCCGATCTTGGGCAGGAACCCGAAGATGCGGGAAGTCTGCTCCGTAAGCCCCTGGATGTCCCAGTTTTCCGGGTATTCCTTCGGATCCACAAACCCGGCGATCAGATCCCCGATCTTTTCTTCGATCATATTCTCGACGATCTCGGTCATCTCCTCCCCTCGCAAAACGTCCTTGCGCAACGCGTAGATGATTTCCCTCTGCTTGTTCATCACGTCGTCGTATTCGAGGAGATGCTTCCGTATGTCGAAGTTATGCGCCTCCACCTTCTTCTGGGCGTTTTCAATCCCCCGGGTAATCAAGCTGTGTTCAATTGGCTCCCCCTCTTCCATTCCAAGCCGGTCCATAATGGAGGAAATCTTCTGCGAGCCGAAGATTCTCAACAGATCGTCCTCCAGGGAAAGGTAGAACCGGGAAGACCCGGGGTCCCCTTGACGTCCGGAACGCCCACGCAATTGGTTGTCAATCCGGCGGCTCTCGTGCCGCTCGGTTCCGAGGATATGAAGGCCTCCAAGTTCCACCACACCGTCCCCAAGAACAATATCCGTTCCCCTTCCGGCCATATTGGTGGAGATGGTCACGGTCTTGGCTTGGCCGGCCTGGGCAATGATCTCCGCCTCACGCTCATGGTGCTTGGCATTCAGCACGGAATGGGGAATCCCCGCCCGCTTGAGCATTTTGCTGAGCATCTCGGATTTTTCGATGGAAATGGTTCCGACCAGTACGGGCTGTCCCTTTTCGTAGAGTTCCCTGATCTCTTCCACAGCGGCTATGAACTTCTCCCTCTCCGTCTTGTAGATCACATCGGAATGGTCTTCCCGGATCATCCGTTTGTGGGTGGGGATCACCATGACCTCCAGCTTGTAGATATTGTGGAACTCCGCCGCCTCTGTATCCGCGGTTCCCGTCATTCCTGCAAGCTTCTCATACATCCTGAAGAAGTTCTGAAAAGTGATGGTCGCGAGGGTCTGATTTTCTTCGGCAACGCTCACGCCTTCTTTCGCCTCAATGGCCTGGTGAAGGCCGTCGCTCCATCTGCGGCCGGGCATCATCCGTCCCGTAAATTCATCCACGATCATAACCTGGTCGTCCTTGACCACGTATTGGACGTCCTTTTCAAACAGCCAGTAGGCCTTGATCAGCTGCTGCATCGCGTGAAGGAGGTCCGAAGACTGCATGTACCTTTCTTCGAGTTCTTTGAGCCGGGCTTCCTTTTCCTCGTCGGGCATTTCTTCGTTTTCCCGAATTGCGTGACTCTCTTCGTCCACATCGGGCACCGTAAAATCGCCGGGCCCGCTTCCGGCAAGGAGTCCGATTCCTTTCTCGGTCAGCTCCACGGAATTGCTGCGCTCGTCGATGGTGCAGTAGAGGATCTGGTCCAGATCCGGGAGCAGCTTTTGAGAGCTGAGCAGGCTCTCGGTCCTGTCGATCTGTTTTTTCAGCCCTTGATGCTCCGCCAGGATCTCCAGGTAGGCGGGATTCTTGGGGTCTCCCCGTTTAATCTGAAGCAGGGTTTCAATGGTTTTCTCATCCGCGTCGCCGTTTCTCAGTTTTTCCCGTACGTCCTTCAACAGCGAACGGATAACGGCGCTTTGCTTTTTGCGCAAGTTGATGGCCAGAGGCTTGACCTCCATGTAGGTTTTGTTCTCGCTGTGCTCCACCGGACCGCTGATAATCAAAGGAGTCCTGGCTTCGTCAATGAGGATGCTGTCCACCTCGTCCACGATGCAGAAATAGAAGTCCCGCTGCACAAACTCGTCGGCATCAAATTTCATATTATCGCGCAGGAAATCGAAACCGAACTCGTTGTTCGTGCCATAGGTGATATCGCAGAGATACGCCTCTTTTCGTTCCGAGTCGGCCATGCCGTGAACGATGACTCCAACGGAAAGCCCCAGGAAATTGTAAATCCCCCCCATCCATTCCGCATCTCTCCGGGCCAGATAGTCGTTTACGGTTACCAGGTGGACACCCCGGCCGGTCAGCGCATTCAGGTACAGGGGAAGGGTCGCGGCCAGGGTTTTTCCTTCTCCTGTCTTCATTTCCGCGATTTTTCCTTCGTGGAGAACAATGCCCCCAATGAGCTGGACGTCGAAGTGCCGCATCCCGAGCACCCGAACCGACGCTTCACGTACGGCCGCAAATGCCTCCGAGAGAATCTCCTCCAGGGTTTCTCCCTTGTCGAGCCGTTCTTTAAACTCCGGGGTTTTCGCCTTCAGCTGCTCATCGGAAAGGGCCTGGAAGTCGGGTTCCAACCGGTTGATTTCCTCAATTACGGGCGCCATCCGCTTGAGCTCTCGTTCGTTTTTGCTCCCAAAAACGTTCTTGATGACTTTTCCAAACATATGTGTCTTCCTATTCTGTGTGTTCCAAGGATTGTTGAGCTTTCTTCCCGTAAATATTAATTACTTTCCCCCCCAAAGATCAAGGCGAGAAGTGGAAATGGTTCGATTTCGATTATCCGGCGTTCATTCCCATCCCCTAGACTCTGTCCGAGGGCTCACTCAAAAATAATTTCACAGAATTGACGCTCAG
>CAYVUX010000012.1:7596-10747 GCA_964455075.1 uncultured Desulfobacteraceae bacterium
GAATAGTGAACTATTTCGAGGACTTCACGATTGAGCGGCGGCCGAAGATGGCCCAAAGCTGAGATGGGAAAATGGGAAGTTATTTTTGAGTGAGCCCTAAGGCTCAATCCTCGCAATATGCCGCATTTTCCCGCGGTTATCCGCAGGAAAATCCCCAGGCGGAAGCATTTTTCAAAAGTCTCAAAGGGGTAAAAGCGGCAGGCGTCTTAATCGAGGATGTAACGAAGGGGGTTCACGGCTACCCGGTTCAGGTGCACCTCATAGTGCAGGTGGGGTCCCGTAGACCGGCCGGTTTTCCCCACCAGAGCAATGGTTTCGCCTCTTTTGACATGCTGGCCCTTTTTCACAAGGATCTTGTGGAGATGGGCGTATTTGGTCATGAGGCCGTACCCGTGCTTGATAAGCAACATGTTTCCGTAACCACGGTCCTTGGAGATTTCCGAGACAATGCCGTCCGCGGGCGCAACCACAGGGGCCTCCATCCTCGTGGCAACATCGATCCCCCGGTGAAATTCCCTCTCTCCCGTAAACGGGGATATACGATATCCGAACTTGGAACTCAACCAGCCCTCGGACGGCCAAATAGAGGGTGTGCTCGCAAGGAGCATCTTCTGATTTTCGAGAAATTCGTCCAGTTCGTACTTGTCTTGTTCACTGAGAGCAATTTCATTTTCCAGGTTGTCCAGAGAGCGATGCATCATGCCCACGAGCTTCCTGTGAGAACTCTCGAGAGTCCTCCGGGCGTCCAGCAGACCGGGATCGGAACCTCCAACTCCTTGAAATTGGTCATCCTCATCCGAAGTTTGGAGGTTCACCATGGTCTTCAGCTTTTGGTCGAATTCCTTCAAATGCCGCATTTCACGGCTCGCGCTGTCGATTCTTCCAGCCAGGTGGAGAAACTGCTCCCTCTGCTGAAGGCTCTCTCTCTCCAGCTGGGCCAGCAAAGGCATCTTGGACTTCATCCGGTTGTAATCTTGAAGGAGCCAAAAAAAGGAGGCGGCAAGAAATGCGAGAAGGATTACAAGCAGCCTCGGGACCACTCGAGGCACCTTGAACTGTTTCACCTTCTTCGCCCCTTCCGGAACGAAAACTATGGTAGTTTTTTGAAAGGCCAAAGTACGAACTCTTCCCCGGCGAATCCTTAAGACCTTTTAACAATGCGACTCGGCACCTTTACCACAGTGGATCGGCCTTGTCAAGCCGGGCTCCCCGGCCCCGGCTCAACAGCCTCTTCGTGCCCCCGGAAAAACGCCTGGATTCTCCCGGCCAGCGGGCGGCTGATTCCTTCGATCGCGTGCAACTCCTCGATCGTCGCTTCGGCGACAGCTTCCATGTCCCTGAAATGTGCCAGAAGCAGCCTCGCCCTCTTGTTTCCGACCCCCGGTATCTCCGTGAGCTTCGATTCCGTCATCTCCTTCTCTCTGAGCCTTCTGTGATGCGAAACCGCTCTGCGGTGCGCTTCATCCCGGATCCTCATCATGAACAGAAGGACGGGATGGCCGGCCCTGAGTGAAACGGGGTTCTTCCTTCCCGGGATGTAAAGCTTCTCGATCTGTTCCCCGCGAGCCTTGTCCGGCTTGGCGATGGAGACCACCGCCACGGATTCGGTCCCGGCCGGCCGGTTGAGCACACGGCCTGCAGCGGAAAGCTGACCTCGCCCCCCATCAATCAAAAAAAGATCCGGAAGCGGCTCGCGTTCCAGCCGCCGGGAAATCACTTCCGCAATCATCCCATAGTCGTCCATTGCGTTTCTCGTCCGAATCCTGTAGCTGCGGTACCCCTCTCGATGAGGCTCCCCGTCTACAAAGGAAACGATCGTCCCCACGGCCATACTCCCATGGAGGGTGGAAATATCTACACCCTCGATGTGCCGGGGCGGCTTGTCCAGCTTCAGTGCCACCCGGGTCATGGCGACGAGATCCTCGGCAGGGGATCTGAGATATCCTGCGAGAAGGTTCTCCGCATTCGTCACGGCCAGATCCGCAAGTTGTCTCTTTTCGCCCCGAAGCGGCTTGTGAATGCACACCTTCCTGCCGGCAAGCTCGGACAACCATTGTTCTATGGAGGTTCGGTCTTCTACCTCTTCGGAGATCAGGATGTGTCCCGGGATCTCCGACTCCTTGTGGTAATACTGTTTGAGGAACGCCTCCAAGACCTCCTCGCCGGTCCCACCCGAATCTTTCAGGAGGAAGTCCCAGCTCCCCATGAGCGCCCCTTTCCTCACGTGCAGGACAGCCACTTGAGACAGCTCAGCCCCTTCGGTCTTGGCAAGACCCACCGCATCCACGTCTCCGAGCCGAGCGGAAACCACGTGCTGGGGTTCCACGGTTTTGTCCACGGCCCTGATTTGATCACGGATCCGGGCGGCGCGCTCGAAATCCAGCGCTTCAGCGGCCCGGCGCATATCCTCCCGGAGCCTGCGCGTCAACTCCCGGTTGCGGCCCTCCAAGAAGAGCTTCACCTGCTCCACTTCTCTACGGTATTCCGACACGGGCACGGTGTTCGTGCACGGTCCCAGGCAGAGCCCCATCTGATGGTTCAGGCACGGCCGTTTTCGCTGCGTAGGCGCCTTGCCTCTGCACTTTCTCAGAGAAAACACGCGATCGATCACCCTCATGGTGCTGCGCATGGCCCGGGCCGAGGAGAACGGGCCGAAATACAGCGCCTGATCCCTCTTCCTCTTTCTCGCAACCGAAAGCCTTGGATAGGGCTCTCGAAGGTCCAGTCTCAGGCTCGGGTATCGTTTGTCATCCCTGAGGACTACGTTATACCGGGGGAGGTGTTTTCGAACGAGGTTGCTCTCCAGGATGAACGCCTCGTTTTCCGTGGAGGTGATGATAAAGTCGAGAGCCGCAGCCCTTTGCATCATGATACCGGTCTTGTACGGGAGCGCGTGGGGAGGCTTGAAATAGCTCAGCACCCGTTTTTTGAGATTCTTGGCCTTTCCAACGTAGAGGACGCGGCCCGAACCGTCCTTGAAAAGATAGACCCCGGGATGCGCAGGCAAAGAGCTCCTCAGCCTCTCGGGGTCCAAGGTGTTTTCGGAAACCGCGGAGCCGGGCATCTCAAAAATCGCCCCATTCCACGGGCAATGACTTGGTCATGATCACCAGGCCATGGGGCTCCCCTTGCCGGTCGCGGAAATGATCCC
>CAYVUX010000012.1:10757-18611 GCA_964455075.1 uncultured Desulfobacteraceae bacterium
ATTCTTCAAACCCGATCTTCCCGACACCGTCGATTACCGCGGCGTCACGGTCTTCCACAAGGTTCATTTCCAGCATTTCCAGGCCCAAAGCAATGGCCGCGTTGACAAGGTCGAGAAGCATCCAGGTGCCCAGCCGGAGTTCCCGATAGGAAGGCGCTACGGAAATCTTGATCCGCCCAAGATGCGTCTCGGCTCCGTGGGCCTTCATCAGCAGCACCGCATCTCCGATGATACGGCCTTCCACCAGGGCGATGACCGACACCAACGGCGTCTTTTTCAGGTTCTCTATCCACCGCTCGAAAACGCCTTCATGGGAAAGATCCAGTTCAAGGAACCAGAGTTCATCCTCGGGAAATCCGGCGTACATTTTCTTCAGGGCTTTTTCATCGCCTTCCCTCAGAGGACGAAGGGTCGTCCCGGTTCCGTCTTTCAGAATAAGTTCCTTGGGGTAATCTTCAAGCACCTGTTCAATAGTTCTGTGGTGTTTCATTGAACTTCACCCAATGGGTAAGCCACGAGGCTTCCGGCCTGTTCAAAGGTCCCTAAAGGAGAATCAAGGTTTACGCCATGCTATGGGTTGCGCTAAAACAAGCTAAATGATACCTATGCTTTCAGTCAAGTTCCATCGTTTTCGTGACAAGGGCTCCGTATTCGTGGCAAAATCAAAGGGGGGCAGGTGATACTCGCTGTCAGAGGACTTTCGATAAAAAGTCTGGTATTTCATGCTATTGTCGGCATCCTGGTCTTTGGCGGCTGTTCCACTATGAAAGGGCGTGTCATGCCGGCTGCCGAGATCGAAGGGGTCTCCGGCCGTTTTTACCCCGGCACCATCCTGAACATGTCGACCGGGAAGGCCGTCTCTTTCGAAACCCTGGTGGCCGATCTTGGATCAGAAGATGTGATTTTCATCGGGGAAGTCCACGACAACCCTGAACACCATCTGATACAGGTCCAGCTTCTCCAGGCACTCACCGCCCGGCACGCCCCGGTAACCGTGGGCATGGAATTTTTCGAGGCACCCCGGCAAGAGATCCTGGACCGGTACATGAATGGAGTCCTCACAGAGGAAGAGTTTCTCGCCCGGGTGGAGTGGGGAAAAACCTGGGGATACCCATACCGCTTTTACAGGGCTTTAATCCAGGAGACCCGGCGGAGCGGAAGTTGCCTTCTGGCTCTCAACGCCCCGAGATCCATCGTCAAGAAGGTGGCGCGGTCCGGCCTGAAAAGCCTGGAATCCCATGAGCGCGCCCAGGTGGCGGAAATCGTTCACCTGAAAAACAGCGAACATCGGGCCTTTCTTCGGGAGGTTTACGAGCTCCATACCCACGGGGAGCTGAGGGACTTTGATTTTTTTTACCAAGCCCAGTGCGTCTGGGAAGACACCATGGCGGAGAATCTGGTCAAGGAGCTCGTCCGGGAGCCTCGGAAAGCCGTCGTATTTTCGGGAAACGGCCACATTGTCCACGGCTTCGGAATTCCGGACCGAACCCGAGTGAGACTGCCCGTCACCACGGCCACCCTGATCCTCTACCCGCTGTATCCGAAGAAACGCATCGAGGAGGGGGCCGCGGACTTCGTCTGGCTGACCGGAGCTTGTTCTCGAGAGCATCCTCCGATCCCGGCCGACTGAACCCCTCGAACGGGGGAGCATTCTTCAAAGTTGGCGAGCACACGGGTTGTGACGGAACTCCCCTCGCGGAAGTCAAACGGGAGCGGCCGAAGGGGAGGCCCCGCACGAGGCCCTCTCAAGAGGATTTCTACCTTACGCCCATTCACGACTTCGATGAGGGGACAGGCAGTTTCCAGAATACTGTTTGCGGCTAAAGCCGCTCCTGCAGAAATTCTTCCGAATACCCTGTAGGAGCGGGCTTGCCCGCGAACCGCACGGTCCGGGACCGCCTTCCTGGGAAGGCGGAGAGTTGCGGCACCGGGGACCCGCCCGGAGGAGGGTGGGGACTGAGTCGCCCTTTGGGCTGCGAAGAAAGAGGTCCGTTTGCGGATGGAAACTATCTCGACCCGGTGTCCAATTTCTCGAACTGCGACCGGACCATGGGAATGAAACAGACCGAGAAGGAATTTCGGCACTGCCCCGTGTGCGGGGAGCTTCTCCAGCGGAGGAGGATCAAGCCTTCCGAGCCGGAAAGGCTGGTTTGCTCCGGATGCGGGTTCATTTTTTACCTGGACCCCAAGGTGGTGGCGTGCTGCATCCCGGAATCCAACGGCCGCATTGCTTTGCTCAAAAGGGACATAGAACCGCAAAAGGGCCGCTGGGTCATCCCCGGCGGTTACGTGGACCGGGGAGAGGAGGTGCGCGCCGCCGCAATGCGGGAGACCCGGGAGGAATGCGGGCTCAAAGTGCGAATCCGGGATCTCCTGGGGGTGTACTCCTACGAAGGCCACCTGCCCGTGGTGATCGTTTATCGCGCCGAACACGTCTCCGGCCGCATGATCTCGGGCGATGAAACCGCGGAGGCGGGCTGGTTTGCTCCTGAGGAGATCCCCTGGGATCAACTGGCCTTCCGGAGCACCGCCCACGCCCTTCGCGATTTCTGTAGGCGCAAGGACTAGAAGGTAGCACTCTCACAGAAATCCTTCTGAGCCTCCTGTAGGAGCGGGCTTGCCCGCGAACCATTTTCCCCAAAAGGCGGGTGATTGGGAGACCAGGGAAGCCACCCGCGGGGTGGGGGCTGTCTCAACCGCCGGGGTGCACAGAAACCGGGGTCGGGATCGCTGCCGATATCGAAAGGCTTGGAGCATTCCACCGGATACCGAAGTTCCGAAATCGATTTCGATTTCGATAGCGATTTCGATACGAAAGGAACCTGGGAGCACGGAGATTGGGGACCGGGCTCCTGTTGGAATGCGAAGTTCTGGATGGTATCTAGAGAGGAAAAGGATCCGCAATGAGAATCGAACCTGAGCGTATTGATGCATTGAGTCCCGAAAAGCGGGACGCCGTCATGAATCGGTCCATGGAGGACATCTCCGCGGTTTACGAAGACATGCGCAAGATCGTGGACGACGTCCGCGCCCGCGGTGATGACGCCCTGTTGGACGCGTCCCGGGAGATGAAGGAGAATCCGGTGCCGAAAGATCTCGAGGTCTCCGCAGAAGAAATGCGCCGTGCTTACAGCCGGGTGAATGACACGGTGGTGGAGGCGCTTCGAACCGTTTCGGCAAACATTGTCCGTTTTCACCAGGCACAGCACGAGCGGTCCATGTGGTCCCTGGAGGTGACCGAAGGCGTCCTGGCGGGCCGGATCACCCGGCCCATCGACCGGGTGGGCTGCTACATACCGGGAGGGAGAGCCGCCTACCCCAGCACCACGCTCATGACGGTGCTCCCCGCACGGGTGGCGGGAGTGCGCGAGGTAGTAGCCACCACTCCGGCCGGCGCGGGCATGGAAGCTCATCCTTCGGCGCTCGTAGCCGCGGACATCGCCGGGTGCGATCGCATCTTCAAGGTGGGCGGGCCGTGGGGAATCGCAGCCCTGGCGTTCGGTACGGAGTCGATACCGCGAGTGGACAAGATTGTTGGACCGGGAAACAAGTATGTCACGGCGGCCAAGATGATCGTTTACGGTCATGTGGACATCGATTCGCCTGCGGGCCCGAGCGAAGCCCTGATTCTCGCCGACGAGACGGCCGATCCTCGATGGATCGCCCTGGATTTCCTGTCCCAGGTAGAGCACGATCCCGATTCCGCCGCCGTCCTTGTGACCGCCTCGGCCGACCTCGCCGGGGAGGTGCGGGACATCATCGAGCGGGAATATCCGAATCTCCCAAGGCGCGAGATCCTGGAATCCTCCTTGGCCGGACACTCTCACCTCCTCATCGCCCGGGACATGGATGAGGCCGTGGATTTTGCCAATGAGTACGCGCCGGAGCATCTGCAGATCCTCACGCGCGACCCCTTCATTACCCTGAACCGGATTCGTCACGCCGGCTCGATTTTTCTCGGTCCCTACGCCCCCGTCCCGGTCGGCGATTACGCCTCGGGCACGAACCACGTCCTTCCCACGGGCCGATGCGCACGCATGTTCTCCGGTCTTTCGGTGGACGATTTCGTAAAAAAGCCCACATTTCAGTACTTGAGCAGGGAGGGGCTGGAGTCTCTCAAGGATGTGGTGGTTACCCTGGCCGAGGCCGAAGGCCTCCCCATCCATGCCAAGGCGGTGAAGGCGCGTTTTGAATAGGTTTCATCTTGATCCGTCCGATAAAGGGTGCTAAAGGGGAAAAGGCTTCACTCGGGCCGCGGCGGGGCCGTGCGTCCGGTGCTTCAGGGCACGGATCGGATCTGAACACGGTTTTCCTATAGACGGCAACCCACAGCCAATCAAAGGAGGTCAAGACAGATGGCGGACATCAAAGGTTACAATATGCCCGATGAACTCTACTACAACGAGGACCACAGCTGGGCCCGCGTGGACGGGGATAAAGTGACTGTGGGAATGACCGACTTCTTCCAAAAAGAAGCGGGAGATATTGTATTTGTGGACCTGCCCGAGGAAGAAGACGAGGTGGAGCAGGGGGAGGTCTGCGGAAAAATCCAGTCCCGAAAGTGGATCGGAAAGCTTGTCTCTCCGGTGTCGGGCGAAATTGTTGAACTCAACGAAGACATGGAAGAAGATACCAGCCTCATCAACTCGGATCCCTACGGGGAAGGCTGGATTCTGGTGATCGAGGCCTCGAACCTCGAATCCGAGCTGAGCAATCTCATTCACGGAGAAGCCGTGGCGGATTTCATTGAGAAGGAGATCAAGAGGGCGGAGGAGGAAAAGGCGAAAGGATCCTAGGGGCAATGACCACATCCTGGCGCTTGTTCAAGAACCTCTCGCGGCCGGTTTCCACGGCGGAGGGCCTTGCCGTGGACGATACCCTGCCCTTGTCCGTGGAAACCCGGGGATCGCCGCCCATTCTCCACCTCTACTCGTTTGTTCCCTCGGTGATTGTCGGAAAGTACCAGGATATAGAGGCGGCCCTCAAGCTGGACCGGTGCCGCGCACGCGGCATCGAGTTCAACCGGCGGAGCACAGGAGGCGGAACGGTCATTATGGGGCCCGAGATCATGGCCCTGGGCCTGGGTATTCCCGTCGATTACCCCGGACTCAAAAGGGGCGTGGGCGGGGTGTTTGAAACGTTGAGCGGAGTGCTGGCCCGGGCCCTCGGAAGCTTCGGGATCCAGGCGTATTTTCAGCCCAAGAACGACCTGGAGGTGGCCGGGAAAAAAATCGCCGGCCTTTCTGCGGCAAACGAGGCGGGGAAGAGCCTGCTTTTCCACACGAGCCTTCTTCTGGATTTCGACGTCGGCCTGATGATGGACGTTATGAACACCCCGGTTATCAAGATCCGCGACAAGGGATACAACTGTTTCAGCCAGAGGATGACCACAGCCCGGGAAGAGGCCGGGAGGGAAATCGCCCTGGAGGAGATGATCGAGGCCGTGCAAGCATCCTTCGAAGAGACATTCGAGATGCGCCTCGAGGAGGACTCTCCGGACCAATGGGAGCAGGCAACCATCCGGGACTTCACAGAGAACCGCTACAGGAACGAGGAATGGATATTTTCCCACAAGCACCCGAGGGCCAGGATGGGAGTGGGCCGGCTCAAAAGCAAGGCGGGTCTTCTCGAGATTTATCTCTCGCTCTCCGGTGCCTCCATCGAGAGCGTACTCATCACCGGCGATTTTTTCTCCACTGCGGAAGACGTACACCGCCTGGAGAACGCCCTCAAATGGACCTCCGCCCGGAGGGAAAACGTGGAGAGAAACCTCGCTTCCGTATGGCATGAGGACATGATCTTCGGTCTCGACGTGCCGACGCTCACAGAGGCGATCATGAAAGCCAAGGAAAACCAGGTGAGACTCTAAGGTGTAATTGGAAGCTCAAAAGTACCCAACAGTTGTTCATGAACCGGTTCCAGGTGCTTTCAGGCCGCAAACGCCCTCTCGCATCGGTCGATAGACACCAAGTGAGGACCTGAGGAACCCGGAAAAGGGAAAGGCGAATGCCCGAAGGAGAACACACGACGCCGCAGAGCCCGGAAGTGGCCAAAATCAGCCAGGCCACGGCGATCTGCCTCGATCTCATGAAGGGGCGCATGCACCGGGGTGCCGTGAACAAATGCGTGAATCTTCTTGTCCACTACCCGGAGGGATGCTCCGCAAACTGTGCGTACTGCGGGCTGGCTAAGAAGCGTCAAGGTGCGTATCTGGAGAAAAGCTTCATTCACGTGGACTGGCCCGTCTTTTCCATGAACCGGATCATCGAGGCCGTAAACCGTTCTCCCTCCTACGTGGAACGCTCATGCATTTCCATGATAACCAACGGGAAGTGCAGGGACGCCACCTTCCGGATGACCCGGCGTCTGAGCGATGAGACCTCTCTTCCGGTTTCCGTGCTTGTGGCGCCTACAATCCTCAAGGACGGAGACCTGGAAATCCTGAAAGAATCCGGCGCCGATAAGATTGGAGTGGCTGTGGATCTGGCCACCCCCGAACTTTTCGACCGTTATCGCGGGACCGGGGTCAGAGGCCCTCACCGATGGAGCACTTACTGGAACACCCTTCATCAAGCCCTCGCCGTGTTCGAAAGCCCCCATGTGGGGATCCATCTCATGGTGGGCATGGGCGAGAGGGAAGAAGAGCTCGTGTCTTTCATGGACAACGCCTGGGGCATGGGGTTCGTCACGCACCTTTTTTCTTTCTTTGCAGAAGAGAACTCCGCGCTGGCAGACCGCCCTCAGCCGCCCTGGCCGTCCTATCTCCGGGTGCAGCTCGCCCGGCACCTCATCGAAGAGAACCTGAGCCGGTTCGACGACATGAGGTTCGACAAGGAAGGCCGCATTGCCGACTTCGGGGTTCCCCCCCGGGATCTGGAGGCCGAAATCCTTTCCGGAACGCCCTTCATGACCACAGGCTGCCTGGGGCGGGGAGGAGAAGTGGCCTGCAACCGGCCGTTCGGCAATTGCCTCCCGGACGTGAAGCAGTGGAACTACCCGTACCGTCCCAACGAGGAGGAGATTTCGCTGATTTGTGAACACCTCGCAGAACCGGAGGGCCCGGACGATTCCAAAAGCTCAGAGAACGGAAGGCCTTTAAAGCGCGCCGCTCGATGAGAATTGCTTTGACAGGCGGGATTGAAGCTGGTATAAAGATAAGTTTTGGACGGGCCGTTAGCTCAGCCAGGTAGAGCAGCGGACTTTTAATCCGTTGGTCACAGGTTCGATTCCTGTACGGCCCACCAGATCAAATAAAAGGAAAATCTGCGTGGACCCTGAGGCGATAAGCCTCGGCGGTGGCCATTTACTGAAGCCTTCAGCACATTGAGGCCTGCGTCCCCATCGTTCCCGCCTCGCGGGGGTCCAGGACATCCCGCCCCAAGGGCGGGACAACACCAGGATTCGTTTGGGGACAGGAACAGCATTTGAATACGACAATTTGGACCAACCCGAGGCAAATGCCTCGACGGTGACCATTTGCCGCAGCTTCGACAAAACCGAGGCCTGCGTCCCCATCGTCTAGCCAGGTCCAGGACACCGGCCTTTCACGCCGGCAACACCGGTTCAAATCCGGTTGGGGACGCCAATCTTTTTTCAAGGGGGGATACGGGCAACAGACCCGGTCCCCCTTCTTGATTCTCCAGGCACAGGACATCCCGCCCCAAGGGCGGGACAACACCGGTTCAAAGACTGTCGAAGATCCCGCTATGCGGGATTGGGGACGCCAGAAAATAATTATAAATCAGCAAGTTACATGGTTTTGTGGCTTGCTGATTTTTTTGGTTCTTCCGGAAAATGGATACCTAATGGTCCCAAAGAGAAATGGTTCATCCGGTTTTCGCCTCCTTACGTCGT
>CAYVUX010000013.1:0-18588 GCA_964455075.1 uncultured Desulfobacteraceae bacterium
ACTCCGCCGCCGATGCCGCCCACGCCGCCCCGCGCCCCCGAGGCCTGTCCCTCGAATTCCGTGACCGCCCCGACCACGAGCAACTCGGCTCCTTCGATCTCGCCGATGGCCGCGGCCGTGTCTTGACGGACCCGGCCCGAGGCGCCCAGATTCTGCTCTTGCAGTACGTCATTCAGGGTCTGCCTCTCCAGAACAATATAACGATTGGTATTGAAAAGGGCCGTCGTGAGTTGATCCGCCATCCCATTGCCGATTTCCGAGGTCCACCATCCTTTGCCCGTTTTGTCCTTGAACTTGGCTACTGCAATCCTGGCCTTGGGGCCGTCATAGCGCTCCGCCTGCGCCTCGCTTATCGATGGTCCCCCCTGGCCTTCAGTGACCTGGGTCTTTGTTCCGGTGGTGATACACCCCGCAGCAAAGGAGATGGACAGGAACAACAAAAACAAACCCTCAAATCGCACGACTGTCTTCATAAAACCCTCCTTATCCTTCCAAACTTACCGATCCGGGGCCTTGATAAAATACGGCAGAAAAAACTAAAAAATAATAATGTCAAACACCGATCTGTTTGGAAAAACAATGATCCGGATACAGGAAAGCAGGATGAATGAATCCGCTCCCTTTGTCAAGGCGAAAGGGATTCCAGGGAAACAGGGGAATCAAAGGTTACTCCGGGACAGCCTGAAAATGTTACAGTATTGTAATATGCATAATTGTCACATGCGACATTTTTTTCAGGCGGCTTTTTCCAGACATCGGAGAAAGCGTTGATAACCCATTGACTTTGCGACAACAAAAAAAATTTCAATTCCGCTGCGTTTGGCATAAACTTTGATAAGGGATACTAGCACTAGGACAAGTGTTATTTGCCGGTGTTCTTCTTGTTGCTGCTTGGAAACGCGAGGCCCGTAAGGAAGAGGGGTTATGTTCAAGAAAATTCTGAATCCTTTCAATGACAATAACCATTGCTTTCAGCCCGTCATCTTCTCATGCAATGGAAAAAAGCCCCAAGGCAAATACATGCTTGACTACAACTTGATTCAATTCGACGACACCGGCCCCGGTGCGTCGCTTGAATAGGGAGGGAACGTCTTTTCAAAAACCCCAGCCTTCTGCTGCATGCCCGCAGTAGACCCCAAAACCCACAGAAATGCGTTTCCTCCTACAGTGCGGGGCCCCGGCCATCACCCGGGGCCCCGCACTTTTTATACGATACGCCGCCAGCCCGGAAAAACCGTGCCGAACGACGCGGTTCATGGTGCCTCGCCCGCCTCGACTTGAGATCCGGCTCAGGGGGAAGCATTTTTCAAGGGTCTCGATATAGGGAAGGGGGAGTGAGGGCGCAAGAATAATGCTGGGATGGATGAGAGAAAACCCGGAGGCAATGAAACATTCCGCCAATTCTTGGAACGCCCTCACAGGACTACTTACTCTACAAATTTTGTGCCAGCGGGTCCGCCCAATGGGTCCCATTCCCATATCCCACAGCGCTTTCGAAGTTCCATGGGAATTCCCGGTTATGTGCAAGGATTTGCTTTACATCCCCAAGGGATATCAGCCTCCTCCCGAATTCATTTTCGCCACCGATGAGCCGCGGCATAATGCATATAGTTATGTGCACTGCGCACAACTTTCTGTACAATGGAAAAATACAATTACTTTCCAATCACTTACATATAATCAATCTGTTTCATCCCCACCGGTTCAAGCCATTGGACCCCAATGAAGAAGTAACTGCTCGATTTTAAATGAAAAATTAGAGCACCTTTTTCTGTGCATGATCGAGGACTCGACTCCCCCTCACCCGGTCAAAGAACGCTCGCCAGGCGTACCCGCCCTCGGAGAGGGCCGGTACGCAGCCGATTCGGAATAAATCTCCTGAACCGGAAAGTTTCCAACGCAAGAATGAACACTTTGGACACGCCCCGCAAGGACTCCCGAGACCGATACAGAAATCCCCAAGAGGGGCGTTCGTGGAGGGAAGTCAATTCACCAGCTTGAATTTGCTCCCCACGGCCCCGCATATTGGGCAGTTTATGGATGGAAACCACAAGGCTCACGGAGTGCTGTCTTTTTCGAGACGGTTGGGAAACGCCCGGGTGCAAGGATTCCGCCCCAGGGCGGAGAGGGGGGTTTTCCGACAGCCTCACAGCCAAAGCAGGAGTTCATTCCCTTATGAGTGATCTTATCATCGTTTCCAACAGGGGTCCGTTCAGCTTTAATCAATCTTTTCTGGACCATGCCGAAAGCTGCCCCCGCGAGGGCAAGAAGCCCGACCCCCAACCTTCGGCGAGGGAGGATTGGTTAAGGCGATGTCCGGACTTCTCAGGCCCGGATCGTGGAACACAACGTGGATCGGTGCATCCATGGGTGACAGGGATATTGACGTGGCAAGGGGACACTATACTCATCTTTTCAGGGACATGATCGAATCGGGATACGCAGCCGATCATTTCCCCGACATTGTAATTGATCCGGACAACAGAATGCATTTTCGATATAGATATTTCGATTTCTATATGAGATTTGTTTTTTTTGACACCCGGCATATGCACAGCTACTATAGCAAATTTGCCAAGGCTTTCTTTGGCCGCTGATGCACCTTACCAGGTCCCCGCTCTTTTATAAGAAGACGAGGACTTTCCCCAGGCCCGAGTTCGAAACAAACGATTTTGTACAGTACACCAGCAGTGGCGTCACCTTTGCAAACACGATCATCGACGAACTTCGTAAGAGCAGAGAATTCTGGAAAAGGGACAACAACATTGTTGTATGGAATCAAGATTATCATTTGATGCGGATCGCCGAGGTATGCAAGGCCCTCCTTCGGGAGGAGGGATTTTCAGAGGAAGAAAGACAAAGAATCCGGATTGGACAGTTTTTCCATGCTCCGTTTTTTAATATTCACGAAATCCAGGGGCTCATCCGGGAGCCCCGGGAGGCCTCAGAGAGGGCCCTCTCCGCGCTAAGAAACGGATTGCATCTGTCGGACAAGCTCATATCTTACGTTGAGAAACAACGCCGCGTGGAAGACTGGGCCAAGGAGAACATCGAGGCCATTCTGAATCGTAGAAAAGCACGGTAAAGGCAAATCCCGGAAACGGTCACCCGGCGAAACCGATTCGCAATCCTTGCGACTGCAAAAAGTGGAATTTCCGCCGCAGCATATTCGGCCGCCGGGCACGCAACTCGTCCTGTTTTGATAAGCCTATCGCCTTCCCGCAACCAAAAAGGGCTTTGGATGCATGCGGCTTCGAGGCCGGGCAGGGTGGTTCCTGCGGGGTTGCTTTCCATACCATGGTCCAGGACCACACTCCAGATTCGATCCGGTCATGGTTTCGGGAATTCGGTGGCTCACGACAGACAACATTTCCATTCATGCCCCTTGTCTTTTATTTCAACAAAATGGTTGACATCACAGATAGGAGACGTGTAGGATCTTTTCGTTCTATTAAGAGAAATCCTCTAAGACTCCGGTCGGAGCGTTTATATATCATATCCAAAAAGAATATGACGGCATCGGACTCATACAAAAGGAAATCCGGGTTTCCGTTACAGGGGTCGGCTTAGCCTTGACCGATCATGGAGGGTCAACGATCCCGGGACCTCCACTGAGTTCTAAGCAATATCCCGGTTAAGCATACCGCACTGTTTAATTTAAGTGCGCCAAGAATCAAACACCGCTGAAAGGAGTATTCTATGGCTGCTAGAAAAACAACAAAGAAGGCGCCTGCCAAAAAGGCCGGAGCGAAGAAAGCCACCGCGAAGAAGGTTCCCGCCGTGAAGAAACCCATGACAAAAGCCGGAATCATGGGAGAAATCGCCGAGAACACCGGGCTTACAAAAAAGCAGGTTGGAGAGGTATTTGACGAATTGGGGCTCCTCATTGAACGGCATATCAAGAAGAGGGGCCCTCGTCAATTCACCTTGCCGAATCTCCTCAAGATCGAGGTCAAGCGGAAGAAGGCCACCAAGGCCCGGAAGGGTATCAACCCCTTTACCGGAGAAGAAACCACTTTCAAGGCAAAGCCCGCGCGGAATGTAGTGAAAATCCGGCCCTTGAAAAAACTCAAGGATATGGTCGCCTAAAGAGAACCGGTCTTAATGGGGAAAACTTGAAAAGGCGGGGGTGCGAGTCCCGCCTTTTCTTTTCTCGGCTCCGCTCTGGGCCCATGATAGTCGCTACCGAAAATCGCCCGCACTCCCCTTTCGCCGGTCGAGGCATCTATCCCCGGTCCCTTTAGGCTCTGCCGGACAAGGACCCCCGGATCCGGTCTTTCGAAGAACGAGAAGATGCCTCCGCAAATTCCTTGCCGGCAAATTATATGCAATGCATTTTTCCAAACTCACCCGGCAACGATGCATTTCCTCGGATGCCTCTTTCAGAGATGCTTGAAATTTCGGACCATGAAAGGCAAAAAGCACCCCGCCTTCATGGAGGTAAGGCGCACACCATCCGATTGTCTGTTTCATGCCGGTCATCGCTCGTGCCGTTACCGCATCATAGTCCTCAAAGTGAAGATGGCCAGCGGCCCGTTCCACGCGTTCCCGGACGACCTCGATGCCCTGAAGGCCGAGCACCCTTGCTACATGTTTCAAAAAAGTGGTTTTCTTGAAATTCGCTTCCAAAAGGCAGGCGTGTCCCCGGGGCTTGGCAATCTTGAGAGGAATTCCCGGAATCCCTGCTCCCGATCCCACATCGAGAAACATCCCTTGGTCCGGCAAAAATGCCGCTGGAAGGAGAGAATCGAGGATGAGCTCGTCAATGATTCTCTCCGGGGACTGAAGCCCGGTAAGATTGATTTTCTTGTTCCACTCCCAGAGTTCGTCCAGATAGACGGAAAGGAGATCCAACTGCGAATCAGAAAGACCAATGCCGTACTCCCCGGCCCAGCTATGGACCTGTTCTCTCTGCTCGCGATTCACCTAAACGATCACCCTTCTCTTGATGAGAGCAACCGCTTCCTCGGGCGTGTCCACAACGGTAAAAATGTCCAGATCCGCTTCAGAAATGGTCTTTTGAGCCACCAGAGTGGTCTTGAGCCAGCTCACGAGACCTGACCAAAATTTCCGGCCCAGCAGTACCACGGGGAACGAGCGGATTCTCTTGGTTTGAATCAGAGTAAGCGCTTCAAACAGCTCATCCATGGTCCCATACCCGCCCGGCATGATCACATAGGCAACCGCATATTTTACAAACATCACTTTTCTTACAAAAAAGTAGTTGAAATTCAGGCGAATGTTTGCATATTCATTGGCTTTCTGTTCGTTTGGCAGCTCAATGTGAAGCCCGACGGATTTCCCATGGGCCTGAGCCGCCCCTTTGTTCGCCGCCTCCATGATTCCCGGGCCGCCTCCCGAGATTACATTAAAGCCGCTCTCCACCAGCAGGCGGGCAAGTTTCTCCGCTTGCTTGTAGGTATTGCTCTGCGGCCGGGACGTGGAAGACCCGAAAACGGATACCGCAGGAAACACCTCCGGCAGTTCGTGGAAGCCGTCCACGAATTCCGCCATGATGTGAAAAATCCGCCACGACTCACTTGATGACAACTCATCCACGATGTACTGCTTCTCACGCATGAGGCCTCCTGTGTCTTGAAACCTTCGCCCCCCTTTTTGCCAAATTCCCCGCCTTCATCGGGACAGACCCAGCCTCCGGCGGACGCAGTTTTCCGGGGTTTCGGCCTCGGGCTGAGTCGACGCCTCCCCCTCCGGGGTTCGTCAACCTGCCGGGGGAAGCTGCAACGGCGGGTGCGGCCACCCTCTTGCAAGAGGGCAGCAGGAAAAATTGATTGATTTTTTGAAATGAATCGTTTAATTTCCAATCCAAATTCCGTCGCATGTTAATTTTTGTAGGGGGGGAGTGTCAAGCAATAGCCGTTGCCCCGCAATGAGTCTGCTCAGTGTTCGGGAACTCACCCAGGGAAGCGGGTGAGTTTTTTGTCCTCTTTGCGCCCTGTCCTGAATCATGCATTTTTCAGGTATCATCAAGGAGAATATCCCTTGCGGTCCTGCGAGACCCTATGTGCCTCTTTTCGGCAAAAGAATGCAATGTGCCTCTTCCCGAGTAGGGCATCCCGGGACGTTCATTGAATACTTTCGGCCGTTCGCCGGGAGGACATGGCAAAAATCGATGGGGGCTTGTGAAAGCCAGAGGCGCCCCGAGGACATGACGACAGGGGAACGCACTGATGAGTCCGTCCAAGCGTTTGGAACACTTACAACGAAACCCGCCGGGACCCGAGCCCGCCGGGAGTGAACACTCATTCTTGTTCTGGAGGTCGTGACAATGGACCGTGTGGCGAGAATTTCTGAGATTATCGGTGCCTCTCCCGTGAGTTTTGACGAAGCCATCCGGGTCGGCTTTGAGAGAGCCAACAAGACATTGCGGGGAATCACCGGACTCCGAATCATTGAACAGAGGGTTGCGGTGGAAAACGGAGAGATCAGTGAATACAGGGTCCGGATGGAAGTGATTTTCGTCCTGGAAAGTTGAGCGACCCCCTCTGATAGGATTCCTGGAGGCCAGCGAATCTTCCAGGGAATCCCGTCCGCCGGGATCCGCAATATTCCGGTTTCCGAGTGATCCGACCGCAGAGTGGACGTCAAAACATCGTGCGGGCAAATCGTTGCGTTGGCTTGTGCGGATCGGCACCACAACGGCGGTACGTTGCACGGCCCACCCGTCGGATTGACGCCGAGATGGAGAAAGCCCGGCCATGCCCGGGTACGAACCAAAACTCAGACTATAGAAGGGAACCCTATGGCCGTTGTCGAATTTCGAGAGGAACGCTGCAAGGGTTGCGGACTTTGCGTTGCGGCTTGCCCAAAAAAGCTTTTGAGGGTGGACGCAAGAATCAACCGATCAGGCTATCCTGTAGTAACGATAGAAAACATGAAAGCTTGCACCGGCTGTGCACTCTGCGCGGAGATGTGCCCGGATCTGGTGATCACGGTCTTCAAATAGGTGGACGGAAAATGTGTTCCAAACATCGGACCCCGGCATACACGGAAGACAGCTGAAGGAGAATAAGAAGTTGACTGAGACAGTTCTTGTAAAAGGAAACGAGGCCGTCGCCATGGGGGCGATCGAGGCCGGATGCAGATACTACTTCGGCTATCCGATCACCCCGCAGAACGACATTCCCGAATACATGTCCAAACACCTCCCGGAAGTGGGGGGCACTTTCATTCAAGCAGAAAGCGAAATCGCGTCCGTCAATATGCTTCTCGGGGCAGGAGCTACAGGAAAAAGGGCCATGACATCCTCGTCCAGTCCCGGCATTTCTTTGAAGCAGGAGGGTATTTCCTATATGTGCGGAAGCCAGATTCCCGGAGTCATCGTGAACATGAGCAGAAGCGGCCCGGGACTCGGAGGAATATCTCCTTCTCAGGGGGACTATTTTCAGGCCACCAGGGGCGGAGGGCACGGAGACTACCGCACCATCGTGCTCGCACCCCACTCTGTTCAGGAGTGTTACGACCTGTCCATGAAGGCCTTTCATTTGGCCGACAAATACAGGAACCCCGTAGTCCTTCTGGGGGATGCACTTCTTGGTCAGATGAAGGAACCGCTGAAGCTGAACAGGCACCGGAGATGGCATTTCGACGAGGACTGGACTCTGACCGGAGCGGACGGCAGAGAGCCGCGGCTTCTTAAATCTCTATATCTCTCCGAGGGCGAACTCACCGAGCACAACTGGTTTCTCCACAAGAAATACTCCCGCATGAAGAAAGAAATCCGCTATGAGACCCGTTTTTTGGAAGGGGCGAAAATGCTGGTGACGGCGTTCGGGTCCGTTGCAAGAATCATAAAGAGTGCCGTTCGGATGGCCCGGGAGGACGGCATGGATGTAGGCCTTTTTCGACCCATCACGCTGTTCCCTTTCCCCTACGAGCCCCTGAGGAAACTTTCCGAATCTATCCCGCATCTCATGGCGGTTGAACTGAATACCGGACAGATGGTCGAAGATGCAAGGTTGGCCGTAGCTCCCACAGGCAGGAGCGTGGACTTTTACGGAAGACCTCCAGGGTCGATCCCCTCACCCGACGAGTTGTTCGAGGAGATCAAAAAAATCTACAAAAGAAGGATCCACAGATGAAACAGGTATTTAAGAAACCCGAGGCGCTTAGCGACAAGCCTTCCCATTTCTGCCCCGGATGCCACCATGGAATTATACACAGGCTGGTCGCAGAATGCATTGACACCTACGGCCTCCAGGCAAAGACCATTGGAGTGGCCTCTGTCGGGTGTTCTGTCTTTCTTTATGACTACTTCAACGTGGACGTGCTCGAAGCCCCCCACGGAAGGGCTCCTGCAGTGGCTACCGGGGTAAAGCGCTCCCTTCCGGATCGATTTGTTTTCACCTACCAGGGGGACGGAGATCTCGCCGCGATCGGCACTGCGGAAATCATTCATGCCGCCAATCGCGGAGAGCGGCTCACCGTCGTTTTTGTGAACAACACGGTCTTTGGCATGACCGGAGGGCAAATGGCGCCCACGACAATGGCCGGCCAGGAGACCACTACCACGCCTTACGGCCGCGTGACGGAGACCAACGGATTCCCCATTCGGGTTTCCGAAGTCATGGCTGACCTCGACGGGACTGCGTTTGTGGCCAGGGCCGCAGTGAACAATCCCAAGCATCTCATGAAGGCCAAGAAGTACTTGAAAAAAGCCTTTGAAGTCCAGATCCGGAACGAAGGGTTCGGCTTTGTCGAATTTCTCTCCGCGTGCCCGACCAACTGGAAGATGACCCCACAGGAAGCCACGGAGCGGGTGGCCGAAGAGATGATTCCTTACTTTCCTCTGGGAGTATTTAAAGGAGGAGAGAACTGATGTACTATGATGCCATTATTGCCGGTTTTGGCGGTCAGGGCGTGCTGCTCATGGGCAACATCCTCGCATATGCCGCTATGGAGGAAAAGAAGAATGTTACATATATGCCGGTTTACGGGGTTGAAATGCGCGGAGGCACTGCCAATTGTACCGTTGTAATCTCCGACGAAGAAATCGGGTCCCCAATCATTCAGAGGCCGGTTTCTGTCATCGCGATGAATCTCCCTTCCCTGGAGAAATTCGGCCCCCGGGTGAAGAAAGGGGGATTGCTGGTAGTCAACCAGTCCCTCATTCCCGAGGAGGAGGTGAGATTCCGAGGCGTCAAAAGCATTGCAGTGCCAAGCCGGGAGCTTGCCGCTCAAATGGGAAATGATCGGCTTTCCAATATGGTCATGTTGGGCGCAGCCGTTGAGAAGAGCAGGCCGGTTCGAATGAAATCCCTCAAAAAGGCGCTTTACGGCCCTTGACATGAGATATCATAGGTTGATTGAAGCGAATGCTCGGGCTATGGACAGGGGTGCGCAATTCGTCAGAGAGGGCAGATGAAGGCAAGGGACCTGTGAAAAATACCTCCGTCTAAACGGAGACCAAGGTAGAGGAAGGTGTTCCGTCCCCCCTCGCGGGCGGGAGGGATCGACCGAATGAATATCCCGAGCGTTTGAAATCTGAACAGGATGCGGAACTGGCCTGACGAAGGCTGGGGATTGAGCCCTTAGGTCTCTCCAAGGCCTCACTTGTGAACCCGGCCTCCTTCCCTCAGGGCGGGCGGGCAGATTACAGGATTTGAGATGGCAGACATGGAAGAAAAAAGGGACCAATATAGCGACTTCCTCTCCGATATCAGCGACCAAGTCGCCGGCAAGGAGCAGGAGATGCAGTTCATGGACAGCATCCCCCATAGGCCTGCCGGAGAGGATATCCCGGTCAACGTTGGAGCCAGGGTGAGAGGGGTCCGGCAAAGCCGCGGCCTCACCCTGAGGGATATTTCCCAGAGGACGGCTATCCCCGTGGACCTTTTGGATCAAATCGAAGACGGGACTGTGGCTCCACCTCTTGGGACCGTGATCAGGCTGGCGAAGGCTCTGGAAATGAAAATGGGGTATTTCATCTCCGGGGAGGAGGACCGCCCCTACACCATCGTCCGACGAAAAGACCGCAAGGTGGTTTCGCGGTATGATTCCCGGAAGGGAAAGCACTACGGCTATGAATATGAATCCCTCGCGCCGCATAAAAAAGACCGTCACATGGAGCCTTTCCTGGTAACCCTGGAACCGGCCGAAACCGAGGAGGAGCGCTCCACACACGACGGCCAGGAATTCATTTTTGTCCTGGACGGTGAGATGGAGGTCCGGCTGGGGGAAGAAGTGCACATTCTGGAGCCGGGAGACGCTATCTATTACGACTCCACTGTCCCCCACCTCGTAAAATGCCATGGAGAAAAGGCGACGAGGATTCTGGCCGTGCTTTACGCCGAAAGGTAACGATTTCCATTCCGACGCCGGTGATGGCGGGACAGGGGAAATATAAGGACGTTGGGATCTCGTCTTTGTACAGGGAACGGCCGGTGAGGGGTTTTTTCACCCCCCCTTCCCTGTTTCGAGAACAAAGAAACCCGGCTTAGCGAATGAGGATAAACCGCGGAGCCGGAATTTGTGAACAGGATTGACCCCATGATCGCATTCGATCTTGAATGTGCGGAAGGCCACCCCTTTGAAGGATGGTTCGAAGACCTGGACGCATTTGAACAGCAGAGCGCCCGGGGACTCGTCACCTGCCCTTACTGCAACAATTCCAACATCAAGAGGCTGATATCACCCGTAGCGGTCAAGAAGGCCCAGCCGGCCTCCGTCCGGGATGACGCCATAGATTACCGAAAACTGGCAAGGAAGGTGTTCGAATATATCCAGAGCAATTTTGAAGACGTCGGGCCCCGATTTGCATCAGAGGCGTTGAAAATGCACTACGGCGTCAGCGACAAAAGGAACATTCGGGGTTCAGCCACCTCGGAAGAAGAGGAAACCCTGACAAGCGAAGGGATCGGGTTCTTCAAAATCCCCTACACAAAATCCGACGAGGACGAGAGCAAGAACTGATTCTAATAGATGCCGGCTTCACAGCCGGCGGCAATCACTTTGCCCAGTTCCTCGCATTTTCCGAGGACGCCCGCATCAAGCTCGCCTTTTGCAATCACCGGTGTATAGACTTTTTTGAAGGGATACCCGAGACAAATTCGCTCGATGGCATTCAACGCACCGGTTCCGTCATTTCCGGCACTGATAAAAACGACATACGGCTTCTTGAACACTTCCTTTCTTCCACGTGCAGGCTCGTAGGTCCTGTCGAAGAAATCCTTCATCATTCCGGCCATGTATCCGAAGTACTCCGGAGATCCCAAGGCAAGCCCATGGCACCCCAGCAGGTCCTCGATTGTGGCTTCCTCCGCACGCTTAGCCACGGCCTCCACACCATCAACGGATTGGACTCCATGCGAGACATGCTCCGCCATTCGGCGGGTTCTGCCCGACTGTGAATGATAAACGATCAGGATTGTATACATCTTGATTGGATTCCTTTCTCTGGAATGGTGCTCGCCGACCCAAAACCCAGCATGGCACGCGGCGATGAATTCCTTGCGCCGGATTCCCTCCACCCTGTGCGCGCCGGTTGTCTTTGTTTCGGTCTCTCCCCACCGCAATTTGAAAAATCATTTCAGGTTGTGGAGACCACCCATGCAGAACCTAAACTTCCGCCCCTGTTCCGGTCCCCTCTTGACTCTTTGCGGATTCCGGCGGCAATTTCAAGACAAAACTTCCTCGTCCTGAAAAAAAGAACCGATCAGGGTTGCTCATTGGAGTTGTTTGTTTTATAGAGGGTGGATCCGCTTTCGCGCAACGACCTGGAGGGGAAGAAATGGCAAAGATGGAAACGGCAATTTTCAGTGTAACCGACAAAACCGGGGTGGTCGAGTTCGCCACATCGATCTCCCGATTCGGAGTTCGGATTCTGTCCACCGGCGGCACCGCGAAGGCACTCCGGACCGGCGGACTGAAAGTAACGGACATCTCCGAGTACACCGGTTTTCCCGAAATGATGGATGGGAGGGTCAAGACGCTCCATCCTATGGTCCATGGAGGACTTTTGGGATTGCGGGCCAACGCTGAACACGTCAGGGTCATGAAAGAGCACGGAATACAGCCCATCGATCTGGTTGTGGTCAATCTCTACCAATTCGAAAAAACCGTGGCCCACGAAGGAGTCACTCTCGAGGAAGCCATTGAGAACATCGACATTGGAGGCCCTTCCATGCTCCGCTCCTCGGCCAAGAATTTCAGGGATGTGACTGTCGTCGTAGATCCCTTGGATTACCCCCGGATACTCAAGGAGATGGCAGAAAACGGTGGGGAGACCACGTTCAAAACCCGCTTCGACCTCGCGAGAAAAGTCTTCCGTCTTACCAGTGAATACGACAACGCAATCAGCCGTTACCTTGAACGCGTGGATGTATAGCCCCGGCGGGAACACGCAGACTCCTTCAGTCTCCGGAGGCCTTTTTCTGCTCTTTTTCTTTGTCCCGGCACGGCATGTTTTTGTGGACAATTTGCGTCTTCTTTTTGCAGTACACGGCTTGAAAAGTCCTGCAGCTTCCTGATCCGTCCAAGGCTTCGTCCTCGGGCCAGGAAGCATGCACGCAACTCATATCACAGAATTCCATGGTCTTCCTTTCTTTGTTGCCTCACACTGCCGAAGAAGGAAAACTGCCATATCGGCTTGTCCTGATTTTCAAGCATTTCGAAGGACAGCTGCTCCTTTGTCCGTTCGTGCGGGGGCAGAGACCTGCGTTTTCCCAGAAACGATCGGCAAGCTCATTGTCCGGCGTTCTATTGAAGCGTCACCTTGCCTTTAGGCCCCTCGGCTGTCTCAATCGGGCCGAATTTCTCTTCATACTTGGCCACATTCTCCTGGAGGGTCCGGACAAGCCTCTTCATATGACCGGGGCTCACCACGATCCTCGCGGCAACCGTTCCAGCCGGAGGAGCCACCATGAGAAAATCCATGATGAACTCTTCCCTGGAATGACCCACCGCCAGTTGGTTTGCATAAACCCCGGAACGAAGCTCTCGGGGAAAATCCACCTTTATCTCTTTGACTTCGTTGCCCATTCTCCTCCCTCCTCGTAGCGGAGACTGCCACCGGGAAACAGAATCGAACCCATTCCGTCGCCTTCCTGATTTTGCGGGCAGGAAACCGGTTGGCGGGCTATAACCCGCCCCTACTCTCCTATCGTCTGGAGCTCCTCACGGATGTATCTGAGCCTGTCCAGATCATCCTCGTTGAACCCGGGTTTCTCCTCATGGGTTTTTATGCGCTTCCTGAGGTCCTTCAACTCCCTTTCCAGGTCAATGAGGCTGTTAAGAAGAAGAGCCTCAACGTCCGGCTCGGGCTCCTGTACCTCCTCAACGTCATAGCTCACCTCCCTGGGTTTCAGGATCAGTCTTTCCTTCCAGCGGGGAATATGCACCGAGAGTCCGAGACGCTCTTCGAGCTCTTGTGCCAAGGCTTTGCCGGCCTTTGCCTCTCCATGGACAACGAATACCCGGGGTCTGGACTCGAAGCTGGAAACCCACGACAGAAGATCGCGCTGGTCCGCATGGGCGGAAAAACCCCCTATGGTGAACACCCTAGCCCTTACAGCCACGTTTTCCCTGAAGACCTTCACCTGTTTGGCTCCATCAACAATCTTTCGACCCGTGGTTCCCTTGGCCTGAAAGCCCACGATTACAAGACTGGCCCCCTCGCGCCACAAGTTGTGCTTCAAATGATGCTTGATGCGCCCGGCGGTGCACATCCCGCTGCCCGCAATGACGATGGCGGATCCCTGTCTTTCATTGATGGCGATTGAATCCTTGGTACTCTCTGTAAACTTCAAGTTGGGCATGTCAAAGGGGTCAAAGCCGCTGTTCACAATAGCGCTCGCCTCTTCGTCATAATACCTCTTGTTCCTCCGAAAAATTTCCGTGGCCTTTATGGCCAGAGGGCTGTCCAGATAAATCGGGATGTCCGGAAGGAGGTTCTCCCTATGAAATTCCCCCAGCATATAAAGAATCTCCTGGGTTCGCTCCACGGCAAAGGCCGGAATAAGGATCTTTTCACCAAAACCGGCGGAGTATTTGATGGCCTCCAAAAGCTCCTCCTTGCTGTCTTCAAAAGATCGGTGGAAACGATCCCCGTACGTGGATTCGAGGAATAGATAGTCGGCATCAAAAATCTCATGGGGGTCTTTGACGATCAACTGATCTCTCTTTCCCAGATCCCCTGAAAACACAATCTTTACACGTTCCTCGTTTTCATCCATCCATAGCTCAAGGATGGAAGAGCCCAGGATGTGCCCGGCGTTACGAAGCCGGGCCCTAATTCCCTTATCAACCTCTATGACCTGATCCCGCTCCACGGGGTGGAAAAAGGCCAGGCTTGCCTCCGCATCCTCCATACCATAAAGGGGAAGAATCCCCTCCTTGCCCTGCCGTCTGTTTTTTCGATTTTGCCACTCGGCGTCCATTTCCTGCACATGCGCCGAATCCAGGAGCATGATTTCGCAGAGTTCCGCCGTGGGTGGAGATGTAATGATCCTCCCCCGGAACCCGTCCTTAACGAGTTTCGGAATCCTCCCGCTGTGATCGATATGGGCATGGGTCAAGAACAGGGTCTCGATTCCCGCCGGATCAAACCCCCAGGGGTCCCAATTTCGATTTTCGATTTGTCTCCCCCCCTGGAAAAGACCACAGTCCACAAGGACTCTTTTCCCCTGGGTGTTCTCGACCAGGTAGCTGGACCCGGTCACCGTCCCTACACCGCCGAGGCAGGTCACTCTCACCATATGCCGTCTCCTTTCACAATCCTCTCACATGGGACCCCACCAAGAACCAAACTGTCCGAATGACATTCAATCTCCGGCTATTCCAAATAACGGGTCAGGCAATCCGTCGGCCTCGGGTGGTGAAGCCCTTGAGAAAAAACCCCCTGGGCTACGGTTCATAGACGGGATAGGAGTACGTTTTTCCCAGGTAGTTCCTCAGAACGACGCGGCTCTTATCCCGGCCTTTCGGGGTTTCTATCCGATGCGGAGCCATAGGAACCTTGCCCGCCCCCCCCGGCAGATCTACGACGAAATTCGGAACACACAGCCCGGTTGTGTGGCCCTGCAACCCGGCGATGATGTCAGACCCTTTGCTGAGAGGGGTCCAGAAATGGGATGTCCCTTTCGCCAAGTCGCCTTGAAACAGATAATAGGGCCGGACGCGAATCGTCAGCAGTTTCTGCATCAACAACTTCATCACATTCACGTCATCATTGATCCCCCGCAGGAGCACCGTCTGGCACGCAAGGGGCAGACCGGCATCTAAAGCGGATGGAACCGTCCCAACAGGCAAGCGAGCCGGGGCGTCACCCGTTGAGGGAAGGTACAGGGAACCCGGGTGCCGATCCTGATGATCTCTACGTGGCGGATGGAACGCAGCTCCGTCAGTATTTCCTCGATCTCCCGATTCTTCAGCAAAAACGGATCGCCTCCCGAAAGCAGCACATCCCTGATCTCCTTGTTGCCGCGGATGTATCGAAGGCCTTCACGTATGGTGTGCCGGGAAACCATTGCCGGCCGGCCGACCTTTCTCTTGCGGTTGCAGAACCTGCAGTACATAGGACAGCGGCTCGAAACAAGCAGCAGAACCCGATCGGGATAGCGGTGGGTAAGACCCGGAGTAGGAGCGAGTCCTTCCTCTTTCAAGGGGTCGTCCATGCCCTTGTCGTCCTGTATCTCCCGCATGTCGGGAACGCACTGTCTGTAAATGGGATCTCCCGGATGCTTGATCAGGCTCAGATAGTATGGGTTGATTCTCATGGGATACCTGGCGGTGACCTTCCTCAATGCCGCTCCGTCGATCCCAAAACGGTCGGGAAGATCTTCGGGGCGGTCTATGCTCTCGGAAAGAATCCGCCTCCAGAGGGGCTGCGTTGTTTTGCACATTTTTCCAAATCCGCCGTTCGTAAGGCGGCCTTCCACCGTGAAAATGCTGTTGCGCCGGCATTCGGATCAAATCCACCCTCTGCCGGCTCGATCCGCGCATGCGCCTTTTTGTTCCGGCGGAAGAAAAATCCAGAGTCTTAATCTCGAGCATCCTCGATTTTCTCCGTTTCCGGCATAGAGGCTGAAGCGTCGTTTACCATAGATCACGGAAATGCGTTTTTCAAGGTTTCGGTTTTTCCTTGATCAACTGTCCAGGGCTACCGATGTCGCCAGGCGCATGGTGAAGGAGTACGGGATGAGCGAAAAGCTGGGCCATGTGTACTTTGCCGATGAACGAAGACCGGCGTTCATCGAGACGGGAAGGGATTCCGGATCCGACTACAAAGAAGCCACAGCGAAACTCATCGACAGCCAGGCCCGGGAAATCATCGGCCGGCAATACGCGAAGGCCCTCAAGATTCTGAGCAAAAAGAAGCCCGTGCTTATGGAGGGAGCCCGGCTACTTCTGGAGAAGAAAAGATCGAAGGAGACGATTTGAAAGCATTGCTTCAGGAAACAAATCCTGACTCAACAGCGGAGTGAAATCCGGCGCGTTATTCCAGGTAGGCCCGAGCCTTGGGTCCGCAGTTGAAAACAAGGTCCAGGACGGAAAGGTTCGTCGCAAATGCCCCCCAAAGCTGCGGATATACCGGCACACGGGGCCGAAAGAACTCCACCCGTATGCCGGCTTTCCGAAGCATTTCCGTTTTGACAAATTTCCGGGCGGTATTCTGAACCAAAAATCGATCGGCGCCCATGACCCTGCAAAGTGCTACAGAAAGCGCAGGCTCGTTGAGGTCCATGTCGAGTTCGGACTGCAAGTGAAGCCGGACCGGGATCTTCAGGCATTTCAACAGGTACCTGACCACCGTTACATTGAGATCCACCAGATGCTCATGGCCCTCGCCGAACAGTCGTTCCAGAAAAGGAAGGTGTTCCTCAAAAAACGGGGCACGTTTGTATCCTGTCTTCAGGCTTTCCAGTTGCTTTCTCGCCCATCGGCCTTCACGACAGATCTTTACTTCGTTTATGCGCTGGAGCCCCAGACCTTTCCTCCAAACCGGGACCGTCACCCAGAGCACACCCTGATCGTTTTTAAAACGATTCCTTGTCAGCCAGCTTGTGCCCCTGGGAAACTGTACCGTGTCCAAGAGTACAAACACATCGGAACGAAGGGCTTTTTCGAAAAACCCGGGGAAAGGGGCGAAGTACGGCTGATAAGCTGAAAGGATCATGATAAAGCAAGGGGCCGGGTCGCCGAGTGTTCTCAGGACGTCACGATTTCGATAATCGCTCTGGCGGTATACTCGGCCACATCCGCCAACCCATCAATGGGCATAAACGATAATGCGTTGCTGGAAAGAAGACAAGAGACCGAAGCCGAAAACTCTTCATCCGGCAGATAGCAGACATAGCGCAATGCGATCTTCGGCAGTGGATAAACCACAAAGGAGAGATCACCGCCACCGTTCCGGACAGGGTGACCCTGCAATCGTTCCACGACCGAGTCCTTTTTTTCCTGAACTCCAGGGACGTGGGGGATCAGAATCCGTTCGCTGTTTGCGTGAAACGCTCCGTGATACGGCATCGTTCCAGGCAGTTCCTTGAAAGAGCGAAAGGGCTCAAGGATCAACGGTTCCGGATTGGCGTGGAGCGCATAAAGCGTAATCAACACCGCCCTGGGATCTGTGACCGCCTTGCTGGAACAGAAGACGCCGTCCGGCCTCAGCTCGCAGTCCTTTCCAAAGGCCTTGAATCGGAAACCCCGGCCGTCTTTTTCAGCCATTAAGAGACCCGCCAAATCGGTCGGAGGTCTCGAAAAAATGATGGAGAGGTTGTTGTGAATCAAAGGTTCGTAATTGGAAGCCACTCTTTTCCTTCCCCGTCTCGTGTGACCTGCGCTGCGGCGACAACTATTACGCTGCTCTTAACCATAAGGCCACCGATTCTACATGTCAACGAGGCTCCGCTCGAGCCTCGGAGAAAAAGCCCATGTGCCGCCTGTCAACGCATGCTGTTTCATGGAGAGCCAATTTGATTTGACAGAAGTGTCCCGCCGGATAGTATAATAGAACGCAATCGGGGCAGCGGGCGGGCTTCCTTTTTCGGGGTCCGGCCCGGGTTGCCACCCAGGCTACAGGTTTGGCTTCACCCGCAGAAAATGACCGTCGCCTGCCGCCGTTACGCGGAACAACGCTGATTGGCGGGCACAAATTGTGGACTCGCCTGATCTTGAAGGTCAGTGAGCGATTCTCAATGTCGTGGGGATGTCCATCAGGAAAGGAGGCGGAAAAATGGCGGTAAAGATCATTATTTCCAGAAGGGAGGCGAAAGCAAAGGAAGAGGAACTTCTACCTCTTCTCATCAAGCTGAGAGCGCTCGCCGCGTCCCAGCCCGGCTACATTTCCGGGGAGACCTGGAGGAATCTGGAGGATCCCGAAGAAACCCTCGTTATCAGCACATGGAAGTCGGTGGACGACTGGGAAGCCTGGGCCGCGAGCAAGCAGCGGGTTGAAATCCAGGAAGGAATTGACGCCCTGCTGGGAGAAAAGACCACATACGGAAAATATCTTTACGGGTAACCGCAGCGAAGAGCGGGGCACATGCCGGTACATTGGTCGAAAGCCTTCAATGGCTTAGGGCTCACTCAAAAATAAATTCACAGAATTGACGCTCAGATTTGGGTCGG
>CAYVUX010000014.1:0-12517 GCA_964455075.1 uncultured Desulfobacteraceae bacterium
TCAGAGGAACCGATTCCAGAAGAGTGGCGGACCAAGTATTGCGGCGGAGAGGGGATCAACGATCGGTTGTTGTGGGAACACTTCTTGAAGGTGGATCCCGGAATAGACCCCCTGAGTCCCGATAACGTGTTGATCTGCGGCATGGGTCCATTGGGGGCCACCGGCGCCCTGGGTGCCGGATGTAAGGCCAAATGGACCTTCAAGTCCCCCGCCTATCACTGCTTCGGAGACTCCGCAGGTGGGGGCTTTTTCGGCTGCCAGATGAGGTGGGCCGGCTACGATCACATGGTCATTACCGGGAAAGCAAGGAAGCCGGTGTATATTTGCATCCACAACGACCAGGTGGAGTTCCTGGACGCGGCTCCATTGTGGGGCAGAAGCATGCGGGAAGCGGACACCATGATCAGGGAGGCCTTCGGCTCCCCAGACATGGAGACGGCTGGTATCGGTCAGGCCGGGGAAAACCTGGTCCGGTTCGCCGCCATCATGCTGGGCCGAGAGAGGGCCGCCGCCCGGGCGGGTGGAGGCTGCGTCATGGGCTCCAAGAACCTCAAGGCCATTGCGGCGAGGGGGACGAAAGGGATCAGGATATCCCGTCCCCAAGCGTTCCTCGATGTCACGAGCGAGGCGTTTGCCAGAATGGACGAATCCTTTCTCTGGGAAGCATTGGCCAAAGAGGGGACCACCATGCTGGTTCGCCCGTTTCAACTGTTCGGAGGGTTTCCCTGGAAGAATCATCAGTTCAACACGGTGCCGGAGGAAGTGATCGGCCGGCTGGACGGGACCTTTCTGCTGGAGAACTTCAAGACCACCGATGCCGCCTGTTCCGCTGGCTGCGCATGCGCCTGCAGCACCTGGTGGAGGATTCAAGGTGATGAGAGCCCGGCCTCGGCCAAGTTCGCGGGTGAGAAGGGGGAAAAGCCGGAGCTGATAACCAACTGCTCCTGTATGGCCTGGGGCAATGAGGACATGGCCGCGGTGTGTCATTTTCAGAACGTGTGGAACCGGTACGGGATAGATGCCGTGGAGATGGGACAGTGCATCGGGTTTCTCATGGAACTGTATCAACGGGGCATTGTCACGGAAAACGACATGAAAGAATGGGCAGGCGAGCCCATGTCCCTCAACTGGGGGGATTCCGTTGCGGCGGAGAAGATTACAGAAGCAGTGGCGCTTAACCGCAACGCCTTGCATGAGATGCTCGCCAAGGGCGTCTATCACGCGGCAAGGAAGATCGAGGAGCTAAAAGGGGTCTCGGTCCTCGATTACTGCCAATACGGAGGCAAGAAGGCGGCTTTCACGGAGGACATGCGAACCCGCGCTTCATGGACGGCCCTTATGGCCACCTCAACCCGGGGGGCCGATCACCTAAAGGCCCTGTCTCTGGTGGAGCAGATGCAGCTGACACAGGTGGCAAATGAATACCTGGGAGGCCCCGAATTCGCCGAGAAGGGGGTGCCGCCCACAAAGGGGGTGGTGGCGGCGTGGGAGGAAGATCGGACGACCATCATGAATGCCCTCGGATTATGCATCTTCAACAGCGGAACGGCCAGTTATCCCGGACCGGGCGTGGATCTCGTATCCAGGGCTTACGCTGCCGTGACGGGGTCGGACCCGGAGGATCTCTTCACCGTGGGGGAAAGGATCTACAATGTGGAAAAAGCGTTCAATTCCAGACTGGGCCTCACCAGAAAAGACGACTCCCTGTGCCGACGCTGGGAAAAAGAACCTGTCCCGGCGGGCTGCCCCGGCGCGGGGAGCAACATGGGGCATTACCTGGATGAAATGCTGGAAGAGTACTACGCGTACCGGGGATGGGATCCGGATACGGGACTGCAGACGAGAGAGAAGCTTGAGGAACTGGGCTTGGATGACATGGCAGACGTCTTGGAAAGAGAAGGACGTCTGAGCCTCAAGAAACCGCTTCCCAGGGAAAAGGTCTTAGGGGAAAGCAGGGAAAAGGCCCGGGCTTTCAAAGGGGAGTCGGGCGAGAGCGGATAAACCGGAGACCGATTTGACGGCCATCAGGGTGAAAGTCAGATATTTCTCCTTTTTCCAGGACATCACCGGCCGGGCCGAAGAATACGCCTGCCTGGAGGATCGGCGGGTGTGGGGCCTTCTTAGATGGTTGGCGGAGAAATATGGATCCAAACAAGGGCAGAGGGCGTTCGCCTTGAAAGGGGGTCAGGACAGGATGGAATACATCATCTCCTTAAACGGAAAGGCGGCGCATCTGCAATCCCTCCTAAATGAGGAGGACGAGGTATCATTTATTCCGCCAATGGGAGGAGGATGACCGAGACGACCATTACCGGGGGCCTTTTTAGCCCCACCCTTCAATCCGGCGGCTTGCGCCCGGGATGCAGGTGCCCCGAAGAGAGCGCCGTGTCGTTCTGTCCCGGCGATGATCCGGCATCTGGCGAAAGACCATGGAATCCGTCAAGACCGAGGGACAAAATGGAATCCCGCAGAGCGGACACGTTCCCGCAACTGTGGAAGACAGCCATTCCCTTTTGTTCCTTTATGGCTTTGGAGATCTCTCGAAGCCCCGGAAAGATCATTTGATCCAAGTTCGCGGGCGGCGAAAAGACCCCGGCGTTGTGGGCGATATCGTTGCCGAAGATGAGGAGATGGATATCGGAATTAGAGAGATAGGAATCCCCTGTTCAACCGGAAAGGCATGCCGGTGGCGGCTCTTGCCGCGGTGTTTTAGTCTCGCAGGATCCACGGGAGAATCCATGAGGACCTCTTATGGGAAATTCAAAAGACCGACAAACCAGATTCGACGGGGCTTCCCCGGAACAGGGTGGACCGTAAGCCGATAGGGATCTTCACTTACATGTAATGTGGCAGGATGGGACGGTGGCGCCGCCGGGAGGCGCAAGAAGAGACCATGAAAGGGAGGCTCGTGCAATGACGGAAGCAGCAAAGAAGAAGATTGTCGGCCTGTCAACCGGCAGGAAAAACGGCAACTCCGAGACACTCCTGAAGGAAGCCCTCATGCGGGCTGAGGAACTCGGTGTGGAAACGGAAATCATCCGCGCCATGGACTTGACGGTAAAACCCTGCACCGGCTGCGAGACGTGTACCATGTTGATGGGCAAGGGCAAGACCCCCAGGTGCGTCATACAGGATGACGATGTGGAATGGATTCTGGAAAAGACCGTGGTGGAGGATTGCGGGCTGATCGTCAGCTCGCCCATATACCACCTGGTCCCCAACTCCCATTTGACCATCATTAACCACCGGATGCTGCCGGTCATGTTCAGAAATCCGTGGGTCCTCAAAAAGACCCGGGTGGGTGGCATCATCTGCGTGGGCGGCGGCGAGCCGGAGTGGACCCCGCTGGGGCTGCTCAACGCCAATATCTTTCTCCAGCATACCCGGATTCTGGTGGATCAGATGCAGGCGAATTACTCCGGCCGTCCGGGCCAGGTCCTGGCTTTTGATCGTTACCTCAATCGCGCCAGGAGGCTGGGGGAAAATGTGGCAAAGGCATCTCTGATGCCTATCGGGGACGTCACCTTCATGGGTGAAGACGGTGAGGTTTTCTGTCCCGTTTGCCACTGCAACGTCTTGCAGGTGCCGGACAGGCTGCCGAACGTGGTCTGCCCCGTGTGCAACATCCACGGCGTCGTCAGAACGGGCGACGGATCCATGACGGTGGCGTGGAACCGGGAGGATGTGGAGCGGCCGCGGTTTTCCGACGAAGGGGTGTCGGAGCATGCAGAGTATATCGCAAAGAATATAGCCAAGTTCTTTGAAAAACAGCAGGAGCAGGTGGCAAAGAAGATAAAGAAGTATGTGGATTGGGGCAAAATCGTATCGCCGTGAAGATGCCGAATGCAGAGCAGGCGACGCACGGTGAGCATTGGGAAGGGGGCCGTTTTGGAAGGAACGGATTTGGAGAAACGGATTCAACGGCTGGAAGATATACACGAGATCTGCAACCTTCAGGGTCGCTACAATCACTACGTTCTCGCGCACCAGTACGACAAGATCGTGGATATGTTCGCCAAAAAGGATCCGAAGGTGAGGATGGAACTGGCGGACAGCGGGCCTATTGAGGGCCTGGAGGGCGTCAGGGAGGTATTCAACCTTGTCAAGACAAAATACGTTTTCGCCGGTGGGCTGGGTCTGCATATGCTGATGACGCCGGTTGTAGAGGTCGGCTCGGACGGACAAACGGCCAGGGGCATGTGGCACTCCTTCGGCTGTAATACCATACAGACGGAGGAAGGACTGATAGCCATGTGGCAATCGGGAAAGTATGACAACGAGTTCGTGAAAGAGGACGGTGAATGGAAATCCCGCGTGTTTACCTGGCATGTCCATTTCAGAACGCCCTATGACAAGGGGTGGGTTGAACAGCCGATCATTGGCAGTCTCCGTCCAGACAGCAAACCGGGGGACAGCGAATTCTACCAGCCTTATGACCCGGAAAAGATCAACCCCTTTCTGCCCCTGCCGCCCGAACCGATGAAATGAACTGCCGTGAGTGCCGTCGGCTGTTTTTTAAACGGTCAAACCGGCGAAAGGACCAACTTTGGGCAATTTCCGAGCCGTACGGTTTGTATTATGTCGTAAGAAGAAAGCAATAAGGAGGAGTTGTTATGGCGGAGCACGGGAGACTTTTTGAGCCCATAAGGATAGGTCATGTGGAGATAAAGAACAGGATTGAATTTTCACCGGTGATTCCGTGTTTGGCTTCGCCCGAAGGTTGGGTAACGTGAGAACTGATCGAGTTCTTTCAGTCTTTAGCCCGAGGCGGGGCCGGCGTCGTGACCGTGGGGGATAGCGCAATAGATTTCGAATACGCCAAAGACCATGATGCGCAGTTGAACCTTGGCGACGACAGGGTGATTCCAGGGCTGAGTACGTTGGCGGAAGCTGTCCACAGATACGGGGCCAAGATCTCCATAGAACTCAACCATGGCGGAAGATTTTCGGCACCTGGGCTTCTGAATGGAAGAAGCCCTATCGGCCCTTCTCCAATACCTTCTAAAGCGGAAGAGATGTTCGCGGGGCTTGAAGGGAGGAGAGTGGTCCAGATTAAGGAGATGAACCAGGACATGATTGACCGGGCTGTTGAGAATTATGCAAACGCAGCTCACCGATGCATGATGTCCGGATTTGAAATGGTAATGCTTCACGGTGCTCACGGGCACCTCTTGGCTCAGTTCTTGTCGCCGTATTCCAACAAGAGGACAGACGGCTATGGGGGAAGTCTTCAGAATAGGGCAAAGTTCGCACTTGAGGTCCTGGGCGCCATTCGGAGGAAGGTCGGCAACAAACTGCTCTTGGAGTACCGGATAAGTGCAACCGAACATGTTGCGGAGGGGATGCAGGAGGAGGAGACCATTGAGTTCCTCAGAATGATAAAGGATCAGATCGACCTCGTTCATGTATCTGTGGGGCTGCTGACCGATCCCATGACGATTCCTCATATGATCCAACCAACCTACTTTCCGCATGGTTACAACGTGCACTATGCGGAAAAAATGAAAAAGGCTTTGCGTATCCCGGTGGTAGCAGTCGGCTCCATTGACATGGAGATGGCGGAGAGGATTGTCGCAGAGGGAAAGGCGGACATGGTCGCGATGGCGCGACCCATTATCGCTGATCCTGAGATCGTCAACAAGTACTGCCGCGGGGAGCTCGACGACATCCGGCCCTGCGTCCGTTGTAACACCTGTTCCCACATGGTGTCTCACTTTTACCCGATTCGATGTGCCGTAAACCCGGTGACCGGAAGAGAGATGGAGTACAAATTCATTAGGCCGGCGGATAACAAGAAGAAGGTGATCATCGTAGGAGGGGGGCCCGGCGGCATGGAAGCTGCTCTTGTAGCCTCTTCGAGAGGTCATGAGGTCACGCTGTATGAGAAGGACAGTAGACTCGGAGGGGCACTTAACCTTGCGGCGGCGCCTCCTTTTAAAAGCGATATGAAAAGGTATTTGGACTGGATGATCGGGAAAGTTAAACAAGCGCCATTGGAAAGCAGGCTTTCCATCGAAGCAGCCCCGGATTCCATCAAGAGCGAGAGACCTGATGTGCTCATCTTGGCTGTCGGTGCCGAGCCCCTCGAGGCCGATATTCCCGGTGGCGGTGGGCCCAATACCGTGCGAGTGGGCGACGTGTATGCGGGAGAGGCAAGGGTTGGGGAGAGGGTTGTGGTGGCCGGGGGCGGCCTGACCGGGTGCGAAAGCGCCCTCTTTCTGGCCCAGCAGGGCAAGAAGGTCGTCATCATCGACATGCTCGGTCAATTGGCGATTGCCGAAGATGCCCCTATTCTCAATAGAATCGGATTGATGGGATTGCTACAGAAACACGGCGTTGAGACTCGGACAGAGGTGAAGCTTGAGGAAGTGGTAGACGAGGGCGTGCTGGTCATGGACAAGCAGTGGAATCGAATCGAAATCCCTGCGGACACGGTTGTTCTTTCCTTGGGCTATAAGGCTAGATCCGAAACGGTTCAGTCGTTTCAAGGTCTAGCGCGGGAGGTCTATGTTATCGGAGACTGCTGGAAGCCGCGCAATCTCAAGGCTGCAATCCATGATGCATTCAACGTTGCCGTGGAACTATAAGATATATACCCGGATTTGAATGGAGATGTTCCTTCAAGAGAACTTCCCGTCGCACAGTCAAGGGAATGAGCTTCTCCTTTGCATCAGGCCTGTCGCGAATTCTTTGGCATTGCGGCAGTTGTGCATAACGTCTCCTGCCCGCGGGTACTGTGCGGCGGCTTTAGCGAACGACGCTCCCATGAATGAACGGACCCGGCACAGACGATATCTACCTTGGCGTGTCTCTGAAGTTCGGATGATTCCGGGCGGCAACAAGAGATAGGGGACGCTGTGGAGGGATCAGGTGAAGATCACGGATGTCAGGCTTAAGCGGCTTGAGAGCATCATCGAGCGACCCGAGGCTCTGTTTGAAGAGAGCTCGGTTGCGAGCCCTACGGACATTTATCCGCAATTCAGACCGCCCATGAGAAACAGGATAGGGGTTGTCCCGGTACCCTTGGAGGACGGCCGCTGCAGGATAAGCCACACTTTTGTTCAGGTCGATACGGATGAGGATGTATCGGGTGTGGCCGGTCCCATTACAGACAGCGCCTCGCCTTTTTACATCGATACTCAGATCAGGCCGCTCCTCATGGGGCAAGACCCGCTGGCCACCGAATACTTGTGGGATGTCATGTACCGAACCGCGGTGGACGGGCGGAAAGGCAAGAATATGCATGCGATTGGCTATGTGGATATTGCCCTCTGGGACATCAAGGGGAAATGGCTGGGGCAGCCGCTCTACAGGCTCCTGGGTGGGCCGGTTCAGCAGAGGATCCCTGCATACGCCAATATGGCCGGGTTTTCGGCTGAACCGGAGAAAGTTCGTGAACGGATAAGAGAGATTAAAGAGGCGGGTTATAAGGCGACTAAATGGTATGCACCTTATGGCCCCCCCGGCGGGTCCCAAGGTATAAGAAAAGGCGTGGAACTGGTTGAGACTGTTCGAACGGCCTCCGGACCGGATATGAAGATCATGATAGATGCTTGGAACAGCTGGAATATCCCCTATGCCCTCGATATGGCGGAGCGCATCAAGGCATACGATGTTTCCTGGATCGAGGAACCGGTGATGCCGGACTTGATCGAGAGCTATTCCAGATTGACCACCCTGTCTCCGGTGCCGATTGCGGGGGGCGAGCACGAGTACACCCGCTGGGGATTCAAGGCCCTGATGGACAGGGGGGCCATGCATATCTATCAGCCGGATCCTGCCTGGAGCGGCGGAATCAGCGAGGCAATAAAGATTTGCTCCCTTGCCTCTGCCTATGATGTACAAGTGGCGCTCCACGCCAGCCTTACGTCGGTCGCGGTTCATGTCTCGTGCGCCTGCAGCCCTTCTCTTGTTTCCGTGGTCGAGTATCTTCTGATCATCAGCGAAGCATCACAGTTCTTCTTGAAACATCCTGTCAGGCCCGTAAAGGGTTTCTTCACCCCGCCCGATATCCCGGGTGCGGGGATGGACCTGGATAAAGGCAAAATAGAATCGGAGCGGACCATTGCCTTCACCAGATAAATGCGCTCTCGGTGTCTTTCCGAGTGGAGAAGAAGAGCCTTCCGACGTCTTACCAGGGGTGCTGCTTCAAAAGCCGTGGTTAAGAAACAAGGCGCAATAGGCGCCAAGGATCCAAGCAAATCCATCTGGGTTTGGGGCACTACGGCATGAAACACACTGCCTTTGCCATAAAGGACGGGCAGGAGAGGCCGTGGACATCTTTGAAAAACAAGAGAGGCGGGACATATGGCAAAGAACAAATATGGTTCTCTTGGTCAATTTTTACAGCCTGGTCCAACCAGGAGCCAGTCTCCTGAAGAAAACCGAGTCGGGCACGGATGAGAGCCTCGGAGATACGATCCCGCATTCCGGAGGCGAGATTCCAGACCCGCCTTGATTTTGAAATAAAATCGAGCCCTTTGAAAGGGCTCGATAAGCTCTCACGACGCTTCGGCAACCCCGGCCTCCGCCAGGCGTTCGTAGATATCCTCGGGTATCGGCATGGCTTTGAAACGGCCGGGGTCGGAAACATCCAGGCAGATTCGTTTTTCAAGGCCCTTGACCATCAATTCATTCGTTTCGGCATCCCGGATCGGGTGCGCCAGCAGAACCGTTTTGGCCTCAAGAGCCTGGATGTGCGTCAAGATCCGGATTTTCTGATGGTAGCGTGCGGGCAGAAGATAGCGGCAGGAGGTCTCGGCCAGGCCGAAAAGAATCCCCCTGTCTCGCCACAGAGAGCCCTGATTGAGACCGATGGACTCGAAAAACAGGTGGCCGCAGGCGTCGATCCATTCATAATACCGCGGGTAGAACACGATCCCAAGGGAGTCCAGATCCCCCCACATGACTCTGCGTTCAACGCTGTGCTGCTTCACGGATCTCCTCGCCGATGAGATTGATGTCGGCCGCGGGCGGCCCCAAGCCCGGTGTGTCACCGGTCGAAGAGGGCTTTGACGAAATCCTCCGGCTGAAATTCCCTGAGATCATCCGGCTTTTCCCCGATCCCGATGTATTTGATGGGGATCCCCAACTCGTGAGAGATGCCCACCACAATCCCGCCTTTTGCCGTGCCGTCCAGCTTGGTCAGGATGATTCCTGTAATTCCCAACTCCTTGTGAAACATGCGGGCCTGGGATATGGCATTCTGCCCGGTGGTGGCATCCACGACCAGCCATGTCTCGTGGGGCGTCCCCGGGAGTTTTCGCCCGGCAACCCGACGTATCTTTTGGAGCTCCGCCATGAGATTCGTCTTGGTGTGCAGCCGGCCGGCGGTGTCGATGAGAACCACGTCCATCCCGCGCGCGCCGGCCGCGGAAAGGGCGTCGAATACTACCGCGGAAGGGTCCGAACCCGAGGTCTGCTTGACCAGTTCGGCCGGTGCCCTGTCTGCCCAGACTGCCAGTTGTTCTATGGCCGCAGCCCTGAACGTGTCGGCGGCCGCGAGCATAACGCGTTTTCCCTGAAGTGCGAACTGGCGGGCCACTTTCCCGATGGTCGTGGTCTTGCCTACCCCGTTTACGCCCACCACCATGATAACCAGCGGCTCGCCCGGGCCCGGTAGCGGGTGTTCAGGCGGGGTGACACGGAGAAAGGATAAGATGTGATCTCTCAAGCTGCTCGTGAGAGCCTGGGGATCCTTCAGTTCCTTGCGGGCCACCTTTTCCTGCACGGAGCCGATCAGCTCTTGGGTGGCGGCTACCCCGATATCCGAAGTAAAGAGAATCTCTTCCAGCTCTTCCAGGAGACCTCCGGTGATCTCCTTCTTTCCAAGGAACAGGCGGTCGAGTCTCCCCGTGATGGTACTCCTGGTCTTGGAGAGACCTTCCTGGAGATTCCGGAAAAATCCCGCTTCCTGCTCGGAGTTTTTTCCTTCTGATTCTTCCCATTTGTCTTTTTTCCTGAAGAATGTGACCATCTGCGGTTTTTTCTCCATTGATCTTGATCCGGAGATTCAACGAAACGTCCCTTCCACACCGTGCTCCTATGCCCGCCCGGTGACTGAAGAAGGCGGTACAACGCGCAAGTGTAGACGAACTCCTGCAGAGGCGCAAGGCCTCACGCGAGGTTGTTCTTTTCATTCAGGGCGGTTGGGATTGCGCACACCTGGAACCGTGCCGGAGAGAGGTGGTCGCTCGTCATCTTTCCCGGGGACGGGGACGTCCGGTCGGTGTTGCCGGGCATGGAGGACGCCTTCGAACGAGGGCTCAATTGAGCGCGGCCTGGAAAACAGGGGGATCCTCGGAGTTCTCTTTTCCCATGTCCTGGATGTCCACGGTCACGGTTTTCGAAATTCCGGCCTTTTCCATGGTCACGCCGTAAAGCCGGTCCATGATCTCCATGGTCCTCTTGCTGTGCGTCACCATGATGATCTGAGAGGTGCGCCGGATCTCCCTGAGCAGGTTGTTGAACCGGTCGATGTTGGCGTCATCCAGCGGGGCGTCGACTTCGTCCAGGAGACAGAAGGGGCTGGGTTTGATCATGTAAATGGCGAAGAGGAGCGCCATGGCAACCAGCGCCTTTTCCCCTCCGGAGAGAAGGCCCATGTAGCTGAGCCGCTTCCCGGGAGGCTGGACTTCCACAAGGACCCCGCTTTCCAGTGGCCTGGATTCGTCCGTCAGCCGTAGTGCGGCAGTCCCTCCGTTGAAAAGGATGGGAAATATTTCCTTGAGCTTTGCATCCACTTCCGTGAAAGTGTTCCTGAATTTCTCCAGGGATGTCTTGTTGATCTTCCTGATGGCGGTCTGAAGGTCTTCGATGGACCGGACCAGATCTTCTCTCTGGCTGGTAATGAACTCGTGCCGTTCTTTCAGAGCCTCATGCTCCTTAATGGCGGTAAGGTTCACGTCGCCCATACTGTCTCGGAGGCCTTTCTGCCGCCGGAGTTCTTCTTCCACTTCCTGGAAGGAAAAGTCTTCCGTCACGTACTGGGCGTACACATCCGGCAGGTCGAGCCCGAAGCGATCTTGGACGAGCTCCTCCAGGTTTTTCATCTTGAACCGGATTTCCGAGTGTTCCAGCCGGGCCCGGTTGATGTCCTCCTTGAGTTGTGCAATTTCCTTCTGGCGTTCGCCTTGCCGGGACTCCAGGGCCTTTATGCGTTCACGGATTTCCTGCCTCTCGTGATCTGCGTGGGCCACCTTTTGTTCCGCGGCCTCCAACTGCTCGCGGAGCTCTCCCAGCTCATCCTGAATCCTTTCCCTTTTCTCCCGGGCCTCCCGGACTTTTTCCCGGCCCTGATCGAGCTCTTGTTGGATTCGCTCCCGGCGTTGGACGGATTCCCTGGCATATTGGTCGAGGCGCTCCATCTCACGGGACAGGCCCCTTCTTTCTTCTTCAAAAAGGCGGAAATCGGATTGCAGATCCGTCAACTCGTCACGGAATCGTTCGCATTCCCCCTCGCATTCCGTGAGCTCCACTTCCTTTTCCCGGAAGTAGTCCTCCTCTTTCTCCTTGCTGGCCTTTCTCTTCTGGAGCTCATCTTCGATTCTGGAGAGTTCTTTGGTGTGCTTTCGGTGCTCCACCGATTTTCTCTCCAGGTCTTCTGTGATGCGCTGGAGGTAACGCTCCATCTGGTCCACTTCCTGGCCGAGGCGGAAGAGGGCCTTGTCCAGATCATTAATTTCGTCCTGGCACTTCCATTTCTCTTCCTTGAGGGCTTCCAGTTCTGAATGCCTTTCCGCCAGATCCGCCTCGACGTTCTCCAGGTGCTCTGCCAGGTCATCACGCTTTTTCTGTTTTTGTTCGGTTTCCTTCTTGAGTTCGGAAATCTCGCGCTTCCTTCGAAGGAGCCCGTGCGAGGTTTGGCTGAGCCGGCCGCCGCTGATCACGCCGGTAGAATCCACCATGTCCCCTTCCGGAGTGACGTAGCAAAACCCGTTTTGGCCCTTTTTCCATGCGTCAAGCGCGGTCTGCAGGTCATCAACAAGCAGGGCGTTGCCCAGAAGGACTTTGGTCAGCATCCGGTAAGGATCCGAGACGGATACCACATCCGCCAGGGACGGGAACGGGGGAGCATTTCCTGCTTGGGCGCCGTTTTGCTTCATTTCTGCGAGCGGTGCAAAGCTTCCCCTGCCTTTGGCTTTTTCTTTCAGAAAGTTTACGGCGTGGAGCCCGTCTTCCTGGGACTCCACCACCACGTACTGGAGTTTGTCGGCGAGAACGGCCTCAACCGCCTGCTCGTAGCGGGAGTCCACCTGAAGGGAATCGGCCAGGAGACCGAGTATCCGTCGGTTTTGGAAGGATTCCATGTCCTTTGCCCGCATGATCGACCGGACGCCTTTCTTATACCCTTCAAAGTTCTCGGCCAGGGACTCCAGACTGGAAAGCCGGGAGCGGCTTGCGTGAAGCTCCCCCTCTGTGGTTTTGAGTTCGGTTTCCACCCGATTTCGAATTCGCTCCAGCTCCTCAAACCCCGCTCTCTGTTCTTCCAGAGATCCGTTGATTTCCTCGAGTCGGG